>JASFHM010000050.1:0-7427 GCA_050123215.1 Phycisphaerales bacterium
ACGTCATCACAAAAGGAGGTTTATTTGTCCGTCGAATCTGGACCAGATGATTCGTTGCCTAACTGCCGGTGGTTCGATACAGATAGTTACAGACCATACGGAATATTTTGAGCAAATAAAGGCCTGTGTTTCGCAAAAAAAACACGTTTTGAGAGAAATTGAGTTTGTTCCGGCCGCTGGTGTGTTGGAAGGTGAATGTGTTGGGACAAACTATGAGAGAAAATATGTGAAGCAGCAGCGCCAGGTTCATACTATTGCGGTCAGAAAAATCGTGGGCGGGGATTGAAATTTGCCTCGCTAGGGAAATAATCGTCTGGGGTATTTTTTAAGATTTTCCTGAAATTGGCCTGAGAATGCAAAAATTTACAGTTTTAGCTCTTTTTTTTATTGCAAAGTTCGATTAGGTTGTGTAATTAACGCAGGTTAATCCGCCGTGGCGGGTTAGGTTTGTTTAAGGAATTTTTTAGTTAACCTTTTTTCATGGAGGACCACCTATGGCCAAGAAACAAAAAGAGATGCTGGTTGTGGCCAGCAAAGTCAAAGCTTACATCAAGAGCAAGAAGATGATGACATCATCCGATTCCCTAAGCGCGCTTAATGACAAGATCCATGCTCTTCTTGATGACGCGGCTGCTCGTACCAAGGCTAATCGCCGCAGTACGGTCAAGGCACAAGACCTCTAATGGTTTGCTAAGAGCTTTGTTTTCAGTAGCTTAAGTGAACTGATACATTAACAGATACGGCCCCCGTGTTTGACTGCGCAGGCAGTGACGGGGGCCTTTTCATTTGAGCCGACAAGTGGGGTACAATCCTCCCTCTATGTAAATGAGCATACAGCGAGCGTGCGCCGTGCAAAGTGTAGAACCGGACCAAAAATGGGTGGTGGTAGCAGCAATATAGAAGATATTTCCTAATTGTAGTGAAAAAACAAAATAATTTTGCAACTTTTGAGCGATAATATCGCTCGTATCGGTGCCTCAAGAACGATTTTTAATGGATTTTCTGAACTTTAGTGGGGCAAATACCCGATTTATTTAACAGGACATCCGGCCCAAATCGGGGATGTTACAGGCCTAAGTAGTTAAGGCTTAGTAACTTCCGGTCGATAACTGCTCGTGTCGTAAATTCACACGAGTTAGGCCAGTTGGTTTTTAGGATTTTCAGGGAAAAGGAGCGAAGCCGGTCTTCTAACAGTGTAGCTTTATAACTCTTTTCCCATGCTGTACTTGTAGTAATCACGGAAGGACGCTTGATATGCGGGTTTTCATGCTAGGCTGGGAGTTTCCTCCATTTATCAGCGGTGGTTTGGGTACGGCTTGCTATGGATTGACCAAGGCATTGGATGGACGAGGTATCCATGTCACTTTCGTTTTGCCCCGAATGGTGGATAATCAATATGCCACGCATGTCAAATTGCTTAATCCGGACAGTAATAACGGTGTTAGGGCATACCAGTACGACGCGTTTAAGAATGTGAAATTCCATGCGATTAGTTCGGCCCTGTCGCCTTATTCCAGTGCTGATATTTACCGGCAGCGAATTGAAAAGGCGCTCGCCGAAAAAGGTGGCGTAGAGGCTCTTGGTTTTGGCCAAATCTCCTGCAGCGGACATTATGCGGGTGATATGTATACCGAAGTTCACCGTTATGCGGCAATCGCTTCTGAGCTAAGCACTTATGAGGATTTTGATATTATCCATGCGCATGATTGGATGACGTATCCAGCGGGCATAGCGGTCTCGGCGTTGAGCCACAAGCCTTTAATTGTCCATATTCATTCGACCGAGTTTGACCGCAGTGGCGAGCATGTTAACCAGATGATATACGATATCGAGAGGCATGGATTTCACGCCGCCGACAAGGTAATCGCAGTTAGCCACTTGACTCGCAATATCCTAATCAGTCGTTACGGCGTCCCTGCTGAAAAAATAGAGGTTGTATACAACGGCGTTGAGCGAAACAACGGCGAATGGGCTCTGAGTGAGAGCGGCATTGAGAAAGACGAAAAAATCGTACTGTTCCTCGGGCGAATCACGATGCAAAAAGGCCCCGAATATTTTCTGCAGGCAGCCAAAAGGGTGCTTGAGGTAATGGATAACGTTAAGTTCGTTATGGCCGGCTCCGGGGATATGATGCATCGTGCAATAGAGATGGCCGCAGGATTGGGTATCGGGCACAAGGTACTGTTTACCGGTTTTCTACGTGGTGAGCAGGTTCGGCAGATTTACCGCATGGCGGATTTGTATGTAATGCCGTCGGTATCGGAGCCGTTTGGTATCGCGCCGCTTGAAGCGCTGGGTCATGATGTGCCGGTGATAATCAGTAAGCAGAGCGGGGTATCTGAGGTTCTAAAGCACGCCCTTAAAGTTGACTTCTGGGATACGGATGAAATTGCGAATAAGATAGTTGCCGTGTTGAGGTACGAGCCGCTGAATGCGACGTTAAGAGATTACGGCAACTGTGAAGTGCGACGACTTCGGTGGGACGATGCCGCGGCTAAGTGCGCGAGAATATACGAAGAAATGCTGGTGGGTGTTTGACGGATAATTAAGGTTAGAGAAGGGATTCATGGCATCATTGGTTTTCTATTTCCAAGTTCATCGCTGAGGTTGATGAACTTGGGATTCATGGCATCATTGGTTTTCTATTTCCAAGTTCATCAACCTCAGCGATTGAGGCATTACACCGTATTCGATAAGAGCAGTCATTATTTTGACGACCATAAGAACGCCGCTATATGCCGAAAGGTGACAAACAAATGTTATCTTCCGGCGAACAGGTTAATGCTTGAGCTGATACGCAAACACCAGGGTCGATTCAAAATTGCTTACAGTATCACCGGTACGTTGCTGGAGCAGTTCGAGCAATTCAGCCCGGAAGTTCTGAGTACCTTTCATGCCCTTGCTCAGACCGGCTGTGTTGAATTTCTGGCTGAGACCTACTATCACAGTTTGAGCTTTCTCTACTCTAGGCATGAATTTACCGAGCAGGTAGAAAAGCACTGCGATATGATGGAAAGGCTTTTTGGCCAGCGGCCCAAAGTGTTTAGAAACACCGAGTTGATATACAACAATGATTTGGCGCATCAGATTGAGTCAATGGGATGTTTCGACGCGATACTCTGCGAAGGGGCCGACCATATACTCGGATTCAGAAGTCCGAACTACGTTTATCGACCGCAGGGTTGTAACCATCTGAAGCTGCTTATGAAGAATTACGCGCTTAGTGATGATATTGCGTTTAGATTTTCGAACCGCGGCTGGAAGGAGTGGCCGCTAACGGCGGACAAGTATGGCCAATGGGTTAATAGCGTTAACGGTAACGGATATGTGATCAACCTGTTCATGGATTACGAGACTTTCGGCGAGCATCAATGGGAAGATACGGGCATCTTTGATTTTATGCGTCACCTGCCGGAAGAAATCCTTAAGCATCCGGACAATAGCTTCATGACGCCGAGCGAGGCGGTAAAGGCTTATGATGCGGTTGATATGGTCGATGTACCTCACCTTGTCAGTTGGGCCGATACGGAGAGAGACCTTTCGGCTTGGTTAGGCAACGCAATGCAGTCGAATGCGATTCATGAGCTTTACAGGCTTGAGCAGAGTATTAAAGCTGCAGGTGACAGGAATCTGCTTCGAGACTGGCGGAAATTGCAAACCTCCGACCATTTCTACTATATGTGCACGAAGTATTTTGCTGACGGTGATGTTCATAAGTATTTTAATCCTTATGACTCACCGTATGATTCTTACATAAACTTCATGAATGTGCTGGACAATCTGGAAGGGCGGTGCAATGAAATTATTAGCCCTAAAGCCCGGGAGATGCCGCTTGGGGGTGAATTGTCTGGTGCCTGTTCAGTGAGTTAAGCGGCCCGGATTGCCGGCGATAGTCGAAATTTGGCCATAATAGTTTTTATGGCTTTTACTTTGCGCGGGAATAGCAGCGTTGTTAGCGGAACAAAAAACCGAAAACGATGAAATTATCTCTCTGGCGACAGCAGGCAAAGAGGTTGAGGAATTGCTTTGCAAAGAATGGCTGTTGACAAATACTCGCGGCAGCTATTCCTCTTCAACGGTAATCGGTTGTAATACGAGACGCTATCACGGCTTGCTTGTCGGCTCGATGAATCCGCCGGCCAACCGGATAATGGCGCTGTCGAATCTTCTCGAACTTTTGATATGTGAAGGTGAGATTTATAATCTTTCTACATTTGAGTTTAACGAGAAACTCAACCCCGCAGGATTTAAGCACATCAAACAGTTCCGACATGATACAGGCGTGCATTTTGAATACCAGTTGAATGGTTTAGAGCTTACCAAAGATATATATCTGTTGAGGAATGATGATGTCATACTGGTGCGTTATAGTTTTAAGAATGTCGAGCGACCCAGTGATTTTGTGATTCGACCGTTTGTCGGTCTGCGTGATTTCCACTCATTACAAAAATCCTATGCGCCATTGTGTTCGGCCCAGCTTGGCGAGAATTTGTTCGTCTGCCATGACGTTCCCCACAGTTGTGAAATGTTACTAAATTGCCCGGGAATGGTTTTTGAGAAAGACCCGCAGTGGTGGTTTAACTTTGTGTACCGTCAAGACAGAGATAGGGGGCAGGATTTCGTCGAGGATTTGTGGGCGCCGGGATTTTATAAATGTTCCCTATCCGTCCGGCAGGTGGGGATTGAGGCACCACACGAGATTGTATTTAAGGCTTCTCTGAGCCAATCTTCTAACACCGGCGCGCCGGGACAACTTGCCAAGGTAAATATAGAGCGGGTGACTGATGAGTTGAACAACGCCCAGCGGACTATAGTGGCAAATATCGAAACCGGTGATGAAACGACCAGAAGACTGTTTTTAGCGGCGGATGCTTTTATTTGCCGCCGCCGCTCCGATGGCAGCTACAGGACAACACTCCTGGCGGGTTATCCTTGGTTTTTTGACTGGGGACGGGATGCTTTTATAGCACTGCCTGGTTTGCTTTTAGCAACGGGGAGATTTGAGGAGGCAAAATCGGTTCTAACGACTTTCGCGCATGCCGCCGATGAGGGTATGATTCCAAACCGATTCGACGACCGGTCTGATACGGCGTATTTTAACAGCGTTGATGCGTCTTTATGGTTCATTAACGCTGCATTTGAATATCTAAAAGTTACTGTTGACGGTACAACGTTCACAGATGAGTTGCTTCCAACCATTCATCAGATAATTGAAGCTTACCGGCAGGGGACACGGTTCGACATACGAGCTGATATCGATGGGTTGATAACAGCCGGTAATGAGCAGACACAGCTTACATGGATGGATGCCAAATGTGGTGGAGTCGCGTTTACACCGAGATATGGCAAAGCTGTTGAGGTTAATGCACTTTGGTTTAACAGCTTGTGTCGGCTGGCAAAATTTTATGCAACCTGGGATACTGAAAAGGCCGATCGATTTGACGTGATGGCGGAAAAAGCAGGTGCCAGTTTCTGCAATTTGTTCTGGAACAAGCAGGCCGGCTGCCTGAACGACTGTGTTCATCCGGACAGCTCGGTTGACAATAGTTGCAGGCCCAACCAGATCTTCGCGGTTTCCATGGAGTTCTCTCCGCTACCCTTGGAGCAGCAAAGGCAGGTAGTGGATGTCGTTCAGCAGAAGCTGCTCACCCCCTTTGGGTTGCGTAGTCTAAGTTTCGATGATGACAGATACAAAGGTAGATATATCGGCAATCAACAGCAACGAGACGGCAGCTATCATCAGGGCACAGTTTGGGCCTGGCTGATAGGGCCTTTTATAGAAGCTTATCTTAAGGTTAACGATTTTAGTCCACAAAGCCGTGCAAAAGCGAAAGAGTTTGTCGAACCATTAATCGAGCATCTGACTAAAGATGGGTGTCTGGGTAGCATATCGGAGATATTCGACGGAGATTCGCCGCACGAACCTCGTGGCTGCTTTGCTCAGGCCTGGAGCGTGGCTGAACTCATCAGGGCCATACAACTTATAAAAAGCTAACCTATACCCGCTAAGCAATGGTGTCTTTGACCTGTTTCAAAAAGTCTGAGACCTGCTGAAGCATCTTATCTTTATCGTTCAGATTCGTTTCTATAAGCTGGACTATTTTTGAGCCGATTATAACTCCATCGGCTCCGGCGTTTGCGACAGCTTTTGCATGTTCGGGCTTGCTTATTCCAAAGCCAACACAGACAGGTACGTCGGTGATGCCTTTGAGCTTTTTGACCAGACCTTCGACAGAATCTGAAAGACTGTCTCTGCTGCCGGTGACACCGAGTACAGATACAGTATAGGCGAAGCCGCTTGTCTTAGAGGCGATTAATTTCGTGCGTTCGATTTCTGTATTTGGTGTTATCATAAAAACGGTGTCAAGACCTGCGGTGCGAGCCGGTATGAGTAGCTCATCCGCATCGTCGATGCTCA
The DNA here is from genome assembly GCA_050123215.1 of Phycisphaerales bacterium. GTDB lineage: Bacteria > Planctomycetota > Phycisphaerae > Sedimentisphaerales > Anaerobacaceae > CAYMOE01. The sequence goes on from JASFHM010000050.1 coordinate 6,419, forward strand.
AATCGGCTACGAGGACACTGTTTACGCCGGCCTTGTGGAAATCGGCAAAAAACTTTTCGGTTCCATACTGAAAGATAAGGTTGTAATACATTAAAAGGCCGATAGGGATATCTTTGTAAGTTTTTACTTTGCCGATGAACTTCAGGGCCTTATTAACATTCATGCCGTTGGCCAGTGCGCGGATATCTGCTTTTTGTATTGTCGGACCGTCGGCGATAGGATCGGAAAAAGGTATGCCCAGTTCCAGTACGTCGGCACCGCTGTCTATGGCGGTCTTAACCAAGTCGAGACTGGTTTCAAAGTCGGGGTCGCCGATGACAAAGAACGGTATCAGTGCGGCTCTGTTTAATTCATTGAACAGTTGCTTGTATGTTTTCATTCGAAGTACCTTTACTTGACTGGTCGATGCCGTTCAACTATGGAAACGTCTTTGTCACCACGGCCGGATAGATTGGCAACGGCGATAGTATCGGCCGATAGTTTTCTCTTTTGAGCCATCAGATAAGCCAGCGCGTGTGCGCTTTCCAGTGCGGGTAAAATACCTTCCTTCCGGGTGAGCAACTCGAAGGCATCGAGAACGTCTTCATCCATCGCGGCTACATATTCGGCTCGGCCGGTATCTTTCAGATAGCAATGCTCCGGCCCCACGGAAGCGTAATCCAGACCTGCACTTACTGATTCGGTTTCGTAAACCTGCCCGAATTCATCCTGCAGCAGATATGCCTTTGCCCCGTGTAGGATTCCGAGCCGTCCGGCTACTAAAGTGGCTGCGTGTTTGTTCGTATCAAGCCCTTCGCCGCCTGCCTCTACGCCCACCAGGCGTACATCTTTATCTTCCAGAAACGCAGAAAAGATACCCAGGGCATTGCTGCCTCCTCCGACACAGGCCACAATCATATCGGGTAATCTGCCGATTTGCTCAAGGCACTGCTGCCGGGCTTCCTTGCCGATGACGCTTTGAAATTGCCTGACCATAGTCGGGTATGGATGTGGTCCGCAGGTCGAGCCG
>JASFHM010000051.1:0-7337 GCA_050123215.1 Phycisphaerales bacterium
TTTCTCGCCGACACTCGGGTCGTATATTTTCCTGAATTCACCAACTGTAATTGGGTTAACAGGCTCAGTTTTTTGTTTCTGCGCTGTTTGAGGTAATTCTTCGATTCTTTGTTCGTACGGAAGCAATTCCGGCAACGGCTCGGAAGGTATTGGCTCGTACCAAAACGTTGCAACCGAGAAGTCATCACTTCTTTCGAAATAACCTCGTTCTCCGGAAGCACCTATTTGCTGGATAGTAACCCGAATATCTTCTTTCCAATACACAGGGTCTTTCATATGCCAGCGATACATAGAAAACAATTTATCACGGCGCAAAGGCGTCCCTCCATATAGATATGTCGCATCCTGCAGACCCCAGCTCTGGCCTATATAATCTTCGGTGCCCGTACCACAAATAGTCGGAAAATACTTGTCGCCATCGAGATATATCTTAACCTCACCTTCACCCCACCAGTCCGGTTCAAGTATTCTGGCTCCGAGAACACAGCCGATATATCTGCCTGCCCCTTTACGCAAGGGCAGTATTTCGAAGTCCTTCTTTCGTGTGGTGGGATTCTCACGCCGGTACATAACGTGCAATCTGCCGAAGTCACCCGGCAGTGAATCGCCTCTTGTATAGTCAATCGTATAATAAACGTGGTCGGCTCCGCCGGGGCCTTCGTTGGTAATGGTGAACTTTGCTCTTTCGGTAAACGGCATCGGCAAATATATTGACAAGCCCGCATTGCTGTTAACCGAATGAACCGCTGATTGATACGCAGCGGAAATACCATGCGAACAACCGAAGAAACTTCCTATCGGCGCTTCAATACTGGGATGGGCCTGATTGTCCCAGTATCCTCTGATTACAAATCCCAAAAGGTTCTCGGGTGTGCTTTTAACGGTCATCCAGATACGCCTGACTACGCCGGGACCTTTTATATCACAGAGAGTGACTGTCCGGCCCGGCCTGATTTCTCTCAGGGGAGAGCCTTTTCTGCCGATACCGAGCTTGCTCGGTGCAATACCTCCTCGGCCTTTTTCACCGGTTGGATTCTCAAATGATATCGAGCGTGACTCTACCGGTACATCGATTATGTATGGAACATCAATGAAATCTTCCACAGAACCCTCTTGGTTTGAACCTATACAGCCTAAAGTTAAAGACAGGAACATTACAAAAAGTTGCAACACTCGATGAAATAAACGATTCATAAATACATTCCTGAAAAGACGATTATCAATACCAAGATGCAAGCCGCGAACAGACCCCACCAGAGAATAACGCTTTGATACCATTTGTCACCGAGACCATCAAAGATATTCAGCTTCTTCCAGTTAATTGTTAACTGGTCATTAACCTGCTCAGGATTCGGAGGTGGTGTGGCAAAACTTACGACAGAACATACAATTACACAAAATGCCCAGTGCAATAAGGATTGATTGCTGAACGGCTGAACTAAATGAAGCACATTCGGCCCGAACAGGTCCGGCCAAAGCGTAAGATACATCTTCATTAGAATCCCGAACGCAAAACCAACGAATACTGCAACAGTTGCCCCCTTTGCATTAATCCTTTTAAAGAGAATACCCAAAAGGAATATGGCCGAAAACGGTGGTGCGAAAAATGCGTATAAGGTCTGGATGTAAACGAAAAGACTTTGACCCAGCCTGCCGATGAACATAGCCATGACTATCGCAGCAATTAAGATTATAATGGATGACCATACACCAACTATAACAAGATTGCGGTCTGAGGCTTCTTTTCGAATCATACGCTTGTAGATATCCAACGTGACAATCGTGGCTGATGAATTCAGCACGGAATTTATCGTAGATTGTATCGCGCCGAAAAGTGCCGCAAGGAACAAACCCCGCAGACCGATGGGAACGAGCATCTGCAGCATGTGCACATAGCCTTTATCCGCGGCAGGTTGGATTTGGTCCCAGGGCTTGAGCATCACTTCCGGATATTTGGCGAATAGTATCAAGCCTGGAATCACAATAATAGCCGGCATTAAAATTTTTAAATAGCCCGCCAGGACTATTCCCATACGAGCATGATATGTATTTTTCGCACCAAGCACTCGCTGAATCATAAATTGATTCAAAACGCTATACCAAATACCCGAAGCAAGGAAACCATATATAAGGCTCGGCCAGGGAACAACTTTATGAGTGGCCGGCTGAATTACCGAAAGCCGGTCATAAGTATTTTGTGCTGCAAGGTTCTGCACATTCTTTTCGACAGCCTCGGCCCAGACTCCGGACTCGGCACGGTTGTTCTCAATCATTACCTCCCAGCCCTTTGCCAGTGAGTGCTCGTCACCGGAGAGCATATAAAGACCGAGTATGGTAACCATAAGACCACCGGCAATCATAATGATAACGGTATAAAAATCTGTCCAGGCAACGGAACGCAGACCGCCGTATATCGCCCAAGAACCTGCAACAACACCAAGTGCGAGAACAGCAAACCAAAGAGGCCAGCCAAAAAGCGAATGAAGCGCCAATCCCCCGCCGTAAAGAACCGCCGCAAGAAAGGCAAGCACGTTACAGACTACCGTTAAAAAGGCAAAGAACTGACGCAGAGTATTATTGAATCTTTTTTCGAGAAACTCGGGTATAGTAAAAACACGTGTGGCAAGCAGGAATGGAATAAACAGCCAGATGAGAACAGAAAAGGAATTAATGTTTCCCCATTCGTACATCGCAATCGAAATACCGAATATAAAAGTTGCTCCTATCATGCCGATGAAATGCTCGGTGCTTATGTTCGAGGCAATGAACGATGTCCCCACAACGTACCAGGGAAGTGTTCTACCGGCAAGGAAGTAATCTTCGCTGCCTTTTCTCTTCTTTCTGCCAGCCCAAAAACCGATCGCACAAAGAACTACAAAGTACAAACCGAAGGCGAAGTAATCAAGAAACTCTAACTGAAAGGTATCTGTCTGCATAATATTTCGGCCCTGTCGAAGGCCAACAGTCTACTGTTCGGGACCCCATACAAAAGGTTCCATAACGTTAAGTATTTTCACAGCTATCTGCGGGTTGGTATAGCTCATGAAGTATTCAAAAGTGTGTGGATTCTCGGAATTCAATTCCATCACGTCGTAATGATGCGGTATAGCAAATCTCGGTTTGATTTTAGCGGCCAGAGTTACCGCTTTTGCCGCGTCAAGGTTACCCCATTTACCGTTGATACAGAAAAGACCAACTTCTGTTGTAGGTGCGGCTTTGAGCAGCAAAGGTGATAAGTCGGTATCGGATGTGTGATAGATACTTCGGCCGTTCTCAAATTTTATTAGATAACCGGCGGTGTCAACAACTGCCGGTTCATTCGGCACAGTATAAACACCTGTCAACCTGACTCGGCCAATCTGCTGGGTTTCGCCAACGTCAATCTTGATTATTTGGCCTTCTGATATATTAAGTGAGCGAAGTTTGCGACAAACAAAACGTGGACCAACAAAAACCGTTTGGTCTTTGTAGCGATATTGTTCAATCGTTTCGGGGTCGAGATGGTCGAGGTGGTCATGTGTAACCATGAATATGTCGACTTTCAATTCAGACGGTTCAATCGGTACAGGTATAGCTCGGGTGAGTTTGGGAGAACTTTTGGCGACTGAGTCACTTAGATAAGGGTCTATGGCGATGGTTACACCGAACGATTTTAGTACAAATCCCGACTGGCCTAAGAACCATATCGCCGCTTGTGAAGGTTTCAATTTAAAGTCGCTTATACTCTGCATCGTAAAATAATTAGTGCCTGGGAATTAAAACAGCTTTGAATGTATTTCTCTTATTTTCGCGAAGTTCAGTCACAGCTTTGTTGACATCTTCAAGCGATGCTTCAATATCTATCAGAGCTTTGGCATCGAGCAGGCCATCGGCTATCAAACCAAGAGCCTGTTCAAAACAATCCAAAGACCTGCACGCCCCAAGAACGTTCAGTTCCTTGAAGTTCAGCAGGCCAAGATTCAATACTTCCGGGTGCCACACGTAACTGAACAATACGAGTGCACCTCTCGGTCGAAGGGCTTCAAGACCTATATTGGGTGCTGCGGCAGCACCTGTAGCTTCTATGACCAAATCGACGCCCGGCTGAGAAATTTCTTTGTCGAGCACCTGTTCTAATCGTTGCTTATGTGTGTTGCAGGTTACAGCACCGGTCTTTTCAGAAATACGTTTCAGGCGTTCATCATAATGGCCGGAGACAATTATTTTGCCAGCCTTGTATATTTTCGCGAGCATCGCATGAATACATCCAAAAACGCCGTCGCCCAGAACCAATACTGTTTGCCCGGGCTTAAAGTCGGCTCTCTTGAAACTCTCAAGACAAACAGCCACCGGCTCGGTAAGAGCAGCTTCTGAGAAACTGATACCTTCGGGTATCGTATATACATTGTCGGCATCAATCGCTACGTATTCGGCCCAGCCTCCGGGATTCTTTTCGTTGCCAAGGTGTCTTACGTTCAGGCATAAATGTCTAAAACCTGCTTTACAAAGAGCACAATCACCACAGCACTGAACAGGGTCAACTACGACCCGCTGACCAATCTCAATGTCAGTGACTTCGTTGCCGAGTCTGAAAACGGTTCCGGCAACCTCATGGCCCGGAACAATCGGCGGAATGCATTGAAAATCATCGTAGTGTAAATCAGTAGTGCAAATCGAAGTGGCTTCGACCTTAAGCAGGATTTGCTTTGGACCGGGCGTCGGTTCGGGAAACTTACCGGGTTCGAAAGTCTTTCCGCCTTTCCAGATTACAGCTTTCATTAAACCAATGACCTCTGTATTTTAGTTCTTGTTGCATTTAAATAATTCAGGACAGTGAGTAAAGCTACCTTACAAGAGCGTTCCAGCTGTTCTGTTTTTACAAATTCATAGTCGGCATGGCCGCTACCAGTGCCAAATCCACATAATATCGTCGGGACCTTTGCATTCCCGACCAGCCTACACGCATCAGTAACACTACTGTGACCCTTGATTGGACAGGGCTGGCCATGAACACGTTGAAAAGCATTAACAAGACTTTGAACAATCAACTCTGTAGGCTGGATTTGATACGAATCGCCGACATATATCCATTCATTATCAATCACAACACCGTTGGGTAAAGGCACATTTTCGACAAGCTGATCAAATTCATCTTTAACATGGTCGAACGACTTATCAGGGTGCCACCTTCGTGTGCCCTGCAGAAAAGCGATGTTTGGAACTCTGTTGTAAAAATCACCGTAATGCACTTGGCCGACAAACAGCGACTCCCGATCGAGCAAAGGAAAAGGATTATTGCTATTACGGAGTTTCAGGTCCTGCTGCTTTAGCTTAGTAATAACAGTGTTAATTATGTTAAGCAAATCAGGTCTGTCAGAAGTCGCAGATAACTCATGACAGACAGGTAAATCATGACGTATCGTAAGATTCCAGATACTCATACCATTGGCCATTATTGCCGCAGCATCATCCGGACCTTCAAAGACAATCGCAGCATCACCCTTGATATCATTATCAATCAGATTAAGAAGTCCACGAAAATCACCGTCCGGAGCTTCATGCAGACCATAAACGGTAACAAGAATCTCGCCCGGAAAATCGCATCCGTTCTGCTTGAGGATTTTGACGATTTCGAGAATGCCCGCAAGACCATTTTTCATATCCGCAGAGCCGCGACCGCTGATTATTTCATCGGTTCGATGAGGCTCTGCGTGGGGCATATTGATATGGTCGATATGTCCGGCAAGCTGCAGAACTCTGCCGTCTTCTCGGCCTTTGAGCCTTCCGATTATGTTCGGACTGTTCGGGATAGTTTCGTCAATTTCGACTTTAGCTCCAGCCGACTCAAGAAGCTCGGCAAATCGCAGCGCAGCGGCCTTTTCGCTACCGGTGGGACTAGGGATGATAAGCAAATCCCACAGGTAATGTGTAAGTGATTCTCTGTCAATACATGCTAATACGGTTTCGAAATTTTTATCGGCTGGATTGGAAGAATTTGTCATATTACCAAGTCGTTCAATATCTATAAAAAGCGATTAGAGAAATCGATTTTAACCCCTATTCCAATGTATAGCTAGTAGTCTCAGCTAACCTCAGCAATATTTAAGCTACTCCTTCCAACACTTTTCTTCGACGCACGACGTAGTTTTCCAGGTCGCGACTAACCGTCTCGTCTATAGGCGGTTTTTTAATATTATCGAGCATTTCACGTACTCTCTCTGAGGCCCGTGCCACGGCATCCGGTCCGTTACTTGCCCACCAATCCTCGTAGCTGTCAGGGACGGCTAAAGCCGGAGCATACAATTGGTCTCTCATGTGCTTTATAGTATGGTCATGCGAAAGCAATCCATTGGCGTTATCCTTTATTACATCGACTGCAAGGCTTTCGGTATCCACTTTTGTTGATTTGGCAAAACGTTTGATATACGCCCAGATTTCAAGGTCAATTACATATTGCTCATAGCTCATCATCTTAATGGAGTCGAGAATACCTGCGGCCTGCAGACAGAAATGCGCTCCGGCATTGTAAGCCGTCAAGGCGGTCATCATCCGTTCGTAGCCGCTGCGGCAGTCGGGTCTTCGGGAACCTGTTACTGCGGCAGAACATCTAAAGGGTATCTTCAGTCTTCGCGCTATTTCAGCGCCGAGCTGAATACCTAATGCGTTTTCCGGCCTGCCGAAACCCGGCCCGCAGTTTCTAAGGTCGCTGCCAAAACCGCCAATGCCGGCAACAACAGGCACGCCCGGCTTTAAAACCTGCGTGGCAACGATACAGCCAAGTAATTCTGCATATGCCTGAACCATGGCTCCTACCACCGTAACCGGTGCAGTCATGGCCATCAATATACCGGGCGTAAGCAGTACAGGCTGAGATGCATTGACATATTCGATTAACGCTTCGGCCATTTGTGAACCAAGACGCAAAGGGCTGTTGATATTTATCAGTCCAATCATACAGGGCTTACTTTCGATATCGCCGAATACTATTCGCGCAATCTCAATTGATTCCTTTGCACCCTCCTTACCGGCAACCGAACCCATAAACGGCTTGTCGGAATTCGTAACCAATATCCGAGTCACTTCCAGGGGCCTTACGTTAAGAGAAATATCATTCGGTTCAACCAGTAAACCACCGGTGACATCAATCTCCGGGCTGTTACAAGCCATAAGCACGAAGTTTTCGAGGTCTTTCAGGTTCGCGTTTCTTCGACGCCCATCACTATCGGAAATAAACGGACTGCCGTATCCAGGCACGACAAGCATGATTTTACCGCCGACCTGCACATTCCGTTCGGGATTTCGTGCATACAGAGGCCATTCGACTGGTACGAGATTGAGATATTCGCGCGTCATCTCAG
>JASFHM010000052.1:0-7283 GCA_050123215.1 Phycisphaerales bacterium
TTGAAATCGGAATAATAAACGGGGCTTTAAACCGTAAGTAAAAAAAGAGGTCGGCATAAATAAAGCCGACCTCAAAACAGACCTCATTCTCGAACGGTTTAAGAACTCCCAACCGCCCAAAAGCTTTTAAACCCCCAGCCTTCTCAAAACACCTCAGGCTGGGCTTCTACAGTCATTGCTGGTAGTGTTGCGGAGCGGGTTGCTTGCGATAGAAAAGCCAGAGGATAATCGCCAGAGCAATCAGCCCAACCAGACCATTCTCGCCAAGACCGCTTATCAGCACCATTAGATTGTTCACCACGTTACCAAAGAACGGTACCGCGTTGCCGAACAGAATCTCGACAGTGATTCCAAGGGCCACCAGCAACAAGGCGATTTCAACAACTTCACTAATCCACTTCTTTACCAATGCCAATGCGTTCATCCTTAAATCTCCTAATTGACCCAGTTTACGGAAACTATCCTACTACGGCTGTCTCGGCACAGGCTTGGTTTTAACTTTAATATTTATCAAATATATCAAGGCCATCACCAGTTGACGTCTAAGAAATTCAGCGTTTCAATGTTAATATAGAGCATATAGCCTTGACACAACATGTTAAAATAGGGTATAATTAACCTATGTTAGTAAGCACTTCCTCCATTTTGCTGCGATTTTTCATCGTTGTAGTAATTTGGGCATCCGTGTGGCATTTTGTGGAGCCCAAATCCCCTTCCAGACGCATAATCAGGGCAGCAGTGCTTGCTCTTGCCCTCCTTGTAGTTGGGGGAATGATGGGTGCAGGCCGCTAAAATCGGCCTGATAATGCACACCTAATATCTACAAACCAGCCAGTAACATTCATACTTATTCTATAACGTGGATGTTCTTCTTGTGGCACATATCTTTGAGGACTTTCGGCCAGACCGTAGCAGAAACCTCGCCGATATGGGCCTTTTTCAGGATGAGCATAAACGTTCGGGACTGACCTATTCCACCGCCGATGCTCAGTGGGATATCACCGTTGACAATAGCCTTGTGGTAAGGAAAATTAAGGAAGTCGGTCTGGCCAGCCATCTCAAGCTGAACCTTCAGCGTATCGGCATTGACGCGAATGCCCATACTGGTCAACTCGTGGCGTCGTTTCGTGACCGGGTTCCAGACGAGGATATCACCATTAAGACCGTGGGTATCTTTGCCGGTTTGTGAAGAGGTATCGGTGACCCAGTCGTCATAGTCGGCGGCACGAAGCTCGTGAGGGTAGCCGTCTTTGAGCGGCCAGCCTATGCCAATTATAAACGCGGCGGGGTATTCCTGGAGCATTTGTGTTTCGCGCTGCTTTCGAGGAAGGTCGGGAAAACGCTCGAGGATTTCTTCTGCGTGAATGAAGGTCAGTTCGTCAGGCATATCAGGATATTTGTCGGTTTTTAGCTGAGGGAATAATTTCTGAACGTGAAGCTCTGCGCCTTTTAAAACTTTCCAGAGTTTCTCGACGACGCTACGGAGAAACTTCAGGTTTCGCTGCTCGGCTGTTATAGCCAGCTCCCAATCCCACTGGTCGACATAGGCTGAGTGGTCGTGGTCGAGGAAGTAGTCTTTTCTGACCGCTCGCATGTCGGTAACAAGACCTTCTCCGATTTCCATATCAAACTGTTTCAAGGCCATTCGCTTCCATTTTGTTGCGGCCTGGACAAGCTGTGCTCTGATGGGTTTTTCAAGACCGAGGCCGCAGGGGAATTCAATCGGCGTTCGCGAGCCGTCGCGGTCGAGCAGGTCATTGACGCCGCTTTCGACATCGACAATCAACGGAACCGTGACACGAATGAGATTGAGCTCTTTGCACATGTTCTCTTCGATGTAGTCTTTGACGGCATAGGTCGCTATCTGAGTTTCTTTAGGTGACAGCAGAGAGGAATAATCACTAGGCAGGATTTTTTCGAGTTCGTCGTAGTCACCGATGCCGGGACCGGCGAGGTCTGCTTTTTTCTGGTCAGACATTTTACTTCCTCCAAAAGGTCATCCTGGGCGGTGTCGCCCACGGTTGTATTCTTTGGGAACAAATATTACGCAACGGAGGAAAGATGTCAAGAATGATTTGGTGACCCGCGGTAACAAGCTGTAGGTAGCAACAACACAGTGGTTCACTCAAGTGATATTGAACCTACGGGCAGATTTGAAGCCACTGACTGGAAAATTCGGATAAGTCGTTAGTATCAATTATACCGTCTCCGGAGACAGGCGCAATATCCACACACGGCTCGGAAGTTTTCCAGTAATAACCCATCTCGGCCAGGTCTATAAAATTCACGGCGCAGTCGTAATCTATATCCGCTGAAAAATCGCAGGGACATCCATCGGTATAGGTAATATCAAGCCGCGTATGTCCGCTGGAATATTCACTGGCTTTCAGATTAGTTGAGTTTAAAGATTCATTGATAAGAATCAGGCCGTAGCTGTTTACTTTGTTTCTTACCCAATCCTGAACAACATCCGTAATATCAATCGGCGGGTCGAGATAGGCATGGTCGGGTGTATTTGCATCGAGCGGAACCAGCGCAATGAGTGTGTCATAATCACCACCGGGCGTTGCCCATGATTGGCCGGTTTGTGATTCATTCCATGTAACAGAGTTTTCAATCCAGTCACCGCTGACTCGGTAAAGGCCCATGTATTGATTGTCTGCGATAATGTCCTGACTCCACATGTAGAAACTCAGGTCAGCACTGAGGATTCTCTTATACTCCAGCTCGGTCGGAAAATTGAATTTGAAGATATAACGCTCAATATCCCGCGGTGGATATGCGTTGCTTCCATAATTAGTGTTCGGCTCGCTGACAAACAGAAATGAATCTTCCACCTCGGAAGTACTTTCAAGCCGAATGGAGTATTGCGCATAGGGAATATACTGTGAGACGGTATTTGAGTAACCGGAATCACCGTTTGTATTTCGTGCAAAGATTCGATAGTAGTAGGTATGTTCGACCGCCAGATTTTCATCGGTATACGATTCGGAATCGGCAGGTATAGTATCATAGAGAACTGTAAAAGAGCCTTCATCAATGCGTCTCTCGAATACGAAGACCTGTTCATTATCACTGTTATCCGACCATGTTAAAAGAATATCGTCGCTTATCAGTTCTGCAGCGAGGCCGGACGGAGCAATAGGTGGGCTACTTGAAAGAACTATCGTAGCTGTATTGGATGGACCGGAAGTACATTCATTACCATCGTTATCAAGCCATGCTACTATACGATATCGGTAAGTACCATCGGCGGTAAGAACTTCGCTAAAGGTAGTTTCATTCGGGCCGACCACTGCATAATTGGGGTCCCAGGAATTACTGTCGATTTGTTTGCAGATAATAAAAGCATTTTCCTGAGGGTCACTCGAATTGTCGGTCCAGTTAAGTGTGGCTAAGCCGGTGGTGTCGTTATAATCAGCAGTCAGATTCGATGGTGATTCGATGCACTGCATCCAGCCTGCCAGTCTGGCCCAAAGCCACCATGCGGCATAGGCTTTGCGGTTGGCATTGAGCGGCTGACTGTGGGCGCTGCTGCACGTGTACCAGTCAACATTTTCTGTATGCGAGTTTTGCCAGTCGGTCGCCCAGTTTCTGTCCCTTGTACCATTTGCATCACTATCGTAGTCACAGTTGTCGTTACACAAAAGCAGCATGTAATTGACAAGGCCATTAGGGTCATAACTTTCGATATCAGCAAAATCATACAGGATTTTATCATTGGCTATACAGTAGTCGCGTATCTGCTGATTACGAATGTTCAGGTTGCCGTCGGCTCCGGTGCCGTCAAGATGGCCGGTCATATAAACAAACTTTATACCTGGATAATCCAATTCTAATTGAGTCATAGGAGCAAGATAAGTATCAATCATAGTCTGTTCGATTCGTCCTGAAACCTGTCCGCACCACGACCATATAATAACGTTTGTCTGGGGATGAGTTGTGCCTCTTCCCGTAACGGGGTCAGGAGTACCAAGATAATTCCTGGTATTATTTACCCAATCAGGATAATACCCGACGTCACCGCCCATCGCATAATCGTGAAGGTCTAAAGCAGCGGGGTCTCCGCCGTAACTCCATGCATACAAATCCGTCGGATAGCCAAGTCCGTTCATAAAATCCACAAGGCCGCTCATACCAGTTGTAAGCTGGCTGCCATGGGAGGTATGCCCGTAAGCAATGTGTAGTGTAGACTTGGCCTGCTGTATGGCATCCTGAGGTATTTGTGTTAAATCAGTGCAATCGTGGTCGATAATGATTGAGTCTGCGAAAACAATACAGGAACATCCCACCAAAAAAATTAGGCATGATTTCCGACTCATCAACCCGCTCCTTAACGAAAAACTCTCCGAAGAAATGATTGGATAATTATATCCGTTTTCAGCAAACCTGTCTATTAAAATAACATTAGCTTTCAGAAAGTATTTCGTTATTTTTTCGCAGCGGATATTAAATGGAGACAGCGACATTTTCCTAGAAGAATTTATTTAGGAACAAGATGGTTCCAGTATGCAAGATAGCCCGTCCAGGCCCAGACGAATGCTGCAGCCAACGGCAACAAGGCGCCAAGCAATCTGATAACCTTAAACTTTTTCAAACACAACAACATCGGCATAAGTACACCCGCCAGGCCAGTAAGGATAAAACCTATTCCCGAAAAAACAGGGCTCTTACTGAGGCCAAGGTCAATGAAACGAATTCCGACAAGTACAGCAGTAGCACCCGCCAAGACAGCATATATCGCAATAGGTAACAGATTCCATCCTTTCGCGCAAGCCAGCGCTGTAGCCAGGTACAACACGCCGAACATTACCGACAATTCACCGAAGGCGATATTGTAAGGATAAGGTAACGGCCAGGTAAAACTCATAGTAAAACCGGTAATAGTCGCAACAAAGCCAACTATAGCAAAGGCCGGTGACCAAGCACGGTGGTCATCTTTGTGGACTGAAGTTGCGACGAAAAAGGCTAATACACATAAACCCGCAGCTATGTTGATTAACATTAACGTTACATAGTCGATGAACATTTTGATTCCTCCCATTTTCAGAAAAAGGCTGTTCTAACACAAAAACACGTCAGCAGAAGCTAAACTATAGATGGTACAGCCGGAACCTCACAGACGCAAGTCTGTTAATCTGCTAATAAGGCAAAAATTGTTTTTGCGATGTCTGTGTTGTCTATGTAATCGCCTCTGACGGAGTCGATGTTAGCAGCAGCTTTTTTGAACAGGTATGCACCTCGGCCCCTGGCATAGAACGGAACCAGCGAGTTCGTATGGCTGCCGCTGTGCCATTCCATACTGGGCATTTTGCCGCGGCCGTTGTTAATAATTGAATTCCAGGTCGGTCCATCTTCAGCCTGGCCGGAATCAGGACCTGTCAGATAGCCACATTCATGGTCAGCGGTTACTATAACGAGAGTCTCATCCCAGTTACTGCCAGCCTTTACCCATTCGAGAACAGCCTCGACAGATTTATTAAAATCAATCTCTTCTTCGATTACACGGCCTGACTGATTACCGTGGCCGGCCCAATCGACCGCGCCGCCTTCGACCATAAGGAAAAAACCGTCAGGGTCATTATCAAGCACATTCAATGCAGCTTGGGTCATTTCCGCAAGTGTAGGCACGTTTTGATTTAACTCAACGGTATATGGAACGGCATTACCGCCGCCACTTCGTCTTTGCTGCAAAGTGCCATTAACCTGCGCTATTCCAATAATTCTGCTCGGTGTCGGACCGTCCATCAGAACCTGGAAATCGGAACGTTCTTCGATAATCGTCCAATTATCCGCAAGTCCGTCGCCATCGCCATCAGCGCCGGTGAGTCTGCCGTCGCTCAAATCCGTCCAAGTATCTTTACCACCGACATATTTGTACTCAAAATTGTTCGGTTCGGTTATAAGCTGATTGTTATTGTCGTACATCGGGTGGCCGGCGCCCATAATCACTTCAAGAGCACTTTTGTAGAACATTTCATTGGCAATAGCCGCGTAATTGTTGCGGGATTCATTATGAGTAACAAAACCGGCGGGTGTAGCATGGCTGAGCTGGACGGTAGTGATAACGCCGGTGGCCTTGCCGAGTTGTTCGCATCTGTCAACCAAATGCGTCAGGGGTTTTTTACCAACATTAACACCAACACCAATTGCACCGCTGTATGTCTTGACGCCGGTACTCATAGCAGTTGCCGCCGCCGCCGAGTCGGTGTAACCTCTCTTGACGTAATCGAACGAAGCCCAGGCTCGATTAGGGTCATAAGAACCACCGGCCATAAATGTACTCATAGCACAGCGGACCGGAAACTTCTCATAAGCCTGTTTGCCCGTTCGACCGTATTGGTACAGACTGGCTGCATCAACATGGTTGTAGCCGCAACCATCGGAAATCATGATGACGATATTTTTGGGGGGATGTTTCAGGCCGCCTTTGTTGTCTTTTTTACCGTGAGCGGTGGACGCGCAACCAACTATCAAGATACAACAAATAAGCTTCAGCAACCTTTTAAGTCTCATCCAGGCTCTCTTAAAAAGCCGTATTATATCAGGAAATCGTGTCTAAAGCCAGTACCAACGAATCGCAGCCGGAAACCATTCAACAGCAAAGGGGCAAATCTTCACTTTCGCTCAGCCGGGAAAATGCGTATAATCCTCGGTAAAATGTGACTTTGGAAAGACAGATGGGATATTTTCGTAAAAACATCGAAGATGCAGCCGGTTATGTGCCGGGTTATCAGCCTAAGGAAGCTGATGTGGTCAAGCTCAATACCAATGAGAATCCATATCCGCCTTCACCTGCTGTAATCGAGGCTGTTGCGAATATCACGGCCGAGCAGCTTCGCCGGTATCCCGACCCGCTCGGCAACTCATTCAGAGAAGCCGTGGCCAAGGTCAATGGCGTCAAGCCGGAAAATATCATCTGCTGCAACGGCGGCGATGATTTACTCAAAGCCGCGTTCAGCGCTTTTTGCGATAAAGACAGGCCGGTGGCGTACCCTGTGCCGACCTATTCACTCTATCCGGTGCTTGCAAAACTGCAGGGATGCGAGGCAATCGAGATTCCGTTCGATGATGAATTCAATCTACCGGCTCGCTTGGCTCCGACTCAGGCGACATTGACCATCGTCTGCAATCCGAATGCACCGAGCGGCAGCTTTATCACAATCGAAGAGTTAGCATCGTTGGCAAATAAATTAAAGGGTGTGCTTTTGGTTGATGAAGCTTACGTTGATTTTGCCGAAGATAATTGTGTAAGACTTATAAAGCAATTTGACAATTTGATA
>JASFHM010000053.1:0-7235 GCA_050123215.1 Phycisphaerales bacterium
GGCCGATAGACACGACCCGGTGCAACTACTCGAATCGGCGGTTTGGTATTTTCCATCACCCTTATCTGAATAGTCGACGTTTGAGTTCGCAGCAGAATGTTGTCGTCGATATAAAAATTATCCAGCGGGTCCCTGGCCGGGTGTTCCTGCGGTATATTCAAAGCAATAAAATTATGCCACTCATCTTCGACCTCGGGACCGTACGAAACCGAAAAACCCATTCGGCCGAATATCTCCAAAAGCTCTGATATGGTCTGAGTTATAACGTGCATCTTGCCGACGTTTGGTTCTACCCCGGGTAGTGTCACGTCAATCAGCTCCTTCGACTGAGCTTTTTGTGCTTTGGTAAGTTTTTGCTTTAGCTGCTCGAAGGCTTCGGTGACATCCCTTTTGATTTTATTAGCAAGCTGACCAGCGGCGGCTCTCTGCTCTTTGGAAAATTCTCCGATTTGACTCAGCATCTGAGTGACCCGGCCCTTTCGGCCGAGATACTCGATACGAAACTGTTCGAGCTGTGCAGGGTCGGTGACTTCCTTGAGTCTGGACAAAGCATCTTTACCGATTTGTTCGAACTGCTCGAGCATTCTTAAAACCCACTATATCAGGCAGTAAATTTTCAACCGGCTTTCTTGGCGGCTTTGACGATAGCATCAAAACCAGCCGGGTCATCGATAGCGATTTCACTAAGCATCTTGCGGTTCAACTGTATGTTCGCTTTCTTGCAGCCGTTGATGAATTGGCTGTACCTGATGCCGCGCTGTCGGCAGGCCGCACTCAATCGAATAATCCAGAGACCTCGGAAGTCACGTTTCTTTCGTCTGCGGTCGATTCGGGCATTGGCTTGGGCCCGCATGAGGGTTTCTTTAGCCATACGATAGCGGCGGCCCGCTGCGCCGTGATATCCTTTGACGGCTTTTAGGATGCGTTTCTTGGCTTGGTGTCTTGCGGCACCTTTTCTGACTCTTGGCATATCAGCTTTCCTTTCTATCTGCTAAGTCTACGGCCTGCTGGCGGCAGCTGATTTAAAGGCCCCGTTCCTGAGCCTCAGCCGAGAAGCAAGCTCAAATACATATATCTCCAGACGCTATTTGCCCAGCGCGGTCCTAATCTTGGCAGTCACGGAACTGTCAAGAATAGAGCTGCTGGCAATGCGTCTTCTTCGCTTAGCGTTCTTACTGCTCATTAAGTGCCCGCCACAACTACGTTTGTACTTAACTTTGCCGGAAGCGGTCACTTTTACGCGTTTCTTTAAGCCCTTATGAGTCTTCTGCTTAGGCATCGATCCTGTCCTTTACTGCGGATTAGGCGCAAAACGTAAAAGTGGTACTGTAGGCTATTTACAGGGGCCAGTCAATAGCCCAGAGGATATTTTTCCAAAAAGGCCTTACAGGCACAATACCTGCACTCAGGCAGAGCTTATACCTGCATTGGAGACAAGCAAAACCACGTTTTATAAAGTTATTTAGGCACTATCATCATCGTCATGCGGCGATTTGACATTCTGCTGGGCCGCTCAATCTTGGCGATGTCCTCCATGGACTGGCTTATCTGGTTCAGCATCTCATAGCCGCGGTCCTGATGAAGCATCTGCCGGCCACGGAAGAAAACAGTGAACTGAACCTTATGGCCTTTTTCGATAAACTCCCGCGCATGATTGACCTTGATTTCTAAATCGTGCTGCTCGGTCTCCGGACGGAGCCTTATCTCTTTTAGAGTAGTCGAATGAAACTGGTGTTTCTTGTGTGAATCTCGCAGCTTGCGCTTCTGCTGATAGAGGTACTTGCCATAGTCCATGATACGGCATACAGGCGGGTCACTTGTAGGAGCCACTTCAACAAGGTCCAGTCCCGCTTCCCGGGCCCGGCTCATGGCTTCGATTTTTTCTACAACTCCAACCTGATTATTTTCTTCGTCAATTAGTCGAACCTGTGGGGCTCGAATCCTTTCATTGATTCTTAGTCCTTTTTTTTCGATTGTGTACCACCTTACCTTTCTTCAAAAACTATGTTATGAGCCATCGCGTCTTCTCGTCAGAAAACAGAAGCGGTGGCAGGTTACTAAAATGTCGAATCCTGTTCTTTATCGGCGATTTTTTTAAGGATTATTTCCAAAAACTGACCTAATAAGACCGTTTTACTGTCCTTTGAGCCGCGAATTCTCACATTAACAGTATCGGAATCAGTTTCCTTTGGGCCCACTACAAGCATATACGGTACTCTCTCGCTATGTGCTTTTGCAATCTTGGCACCGATTTTTTCATCTGATAAGTCCATAGAACATCGAATCAGGGCATCGAAAAGCTCCTGCCGGACCTTGTCAGCATAATCGTTGGTCTTCTCGCTTATCGGTAGTATGCGAACCTGCTCAGGCGCCAGCCATACAGGGAAGCTGCCGCCGTAATGCTCGATCAGTATACCTATGAAACGCTCGAAAGAACCAAGCACTGCCCGGTGAATCATTACCGGTGTCTTTTCGGTATTGTCTTTGTCGGTATAGACCAGGCCGAAACGTTCCGGCATCGAAAAGTCAAGCTGAATAGTGCCAAGTTGCCATGACCGCTTAAGGCAATCCCTAATGTGGAAATCAATCTTAGGGCCGTAGAAAGCACCGTCGCCGGGATTGACCTGATAGTCTATATTCTTGTGCTTCAGAGCAGCTTCAAGAGCATTTGTAGCAATATCCCAAATCTCATCCGAACCAATATGCTTCTCGGGTTTGGTTGAAAGCTCAATATGAAAATCCTCAAAACCGAAACCTCGATAAACCTCGAAGATAAGCTCAATAACACCGATTATCTCCGACTCAATCTGCTCGGGAACACAGTATATATGCGCATCGTCCTGTGTGAACTTACGCACACGGAACAAGCCATGCATCACACCGCTGGCCTCGTGGCGATGCACCAAGCCAAACTCGGCAACGCGCATAGGAAATTCACGATATGAATGTTTGCGAGTCTTGAAAATAAGACAGCCACCCGGACAATTCATCGGTTTTACCGCATAGCCCGCTCCGTCAATTTCACTAAAGTACATATTTTCCTTATAGTTGTCCCAATGGCCGCTTTTATGCCAGAGCTCTTCGTTGAGAATAATCGGGGTTTGTATTTCCTGATAGCCGTATCTACGATGGACACTGCGTAAGTAGTCTACTATTTCATTCCAGATAACCATGCCTTTGGCGTGTATAAAGGCAAAACCGGGTCCCTGTTCGCTGAAGCTGAACAAATCGAGCTGTTTGCCAATTACACGATGGTCGCGCTTTTTTGCTTCCTCCAAACGATTCAGATACTCATCAAGTTCTCTTTTAGTAGGCCAGCATGTGCCATATACTCTTTGGAGCATTTTTTGGGTCGGGTCGCCGTGCCAATAAGCGCCGGCTACAGACATCACCTTAAACGCACCACACTTGCCGGTACTGGGCAGGTGCGGACCAAGACACAAGTCTTCAAAACCATCACCATGTGAATAGAAACTTATTGTGTTACTATCGGTACGACTGATGTTGTCTGTCTTGTATTTATCAGCTGCGAGTTTTTGCAGTGCTTCATCACGAGACATTTCAGTGCGGACAAAAGGCTGGTCTTTCTCGATGATTTCCTGCATCTTGGCCTCAATCCGCTCGAAGTCATCGGGACGAATCGGCTCATCTAAATCAATGTCATAATAAAATCCGTCTTCGACGGTCGGCCCATAAACGAGCTTGGCATCAGGCCAGATTGAACAAATCGCCTCGGCCATGATGTGCGCACAACTATGCCGCATTACATCAAGACCCTGCGGGGCCTTAGCGGTGATTATCTGGAGCTCAGAGTCGGTGGTTATAGGTGTGAACAAATCAACTAACTGTCCGCCTAATCGCCCTGCCAACGCAGCTTTGGCAAGCTTCGGTCCAATCTGCTCTGCTATCTGTGCGACAGTAGTGCCTTGAGCGATTTCTAATACGCTGCCGTCGGGCAGTTTTACTTCAACCATTGGTGTTCCGATACGACCCCTTCTCTACTGTTTTCTTATAATGAACAACAAAGCACGTACAGCAAAATTTACTTTACTGTGACGTATCTGTCAATATTTGTATACCAGGAACCCACATTGGGCCCGACAGACATGGTAACACATCTTGCAAGCCTAGCTCACATAAGAACTTAGAGTTGAGAGCACTCAGCTTCGTTCGAGCAGTTTATCATACTCTGTTTCGAACCAAAGTTTGTGCTTTACCTCTTCCTGCGCAAGCGCTAAAAATATCTCCTTCGACGCTTGGTCACGGGTCTGAGCCGCCAATGCAACATAAAGCCTGAAAGATGCTTCCTCCTTGTCCATACCAAATTGAAGTATATCCTCGTAGCTCATCTGGATATTTTTATCATTGGAGACAACCTCAATAGAAAATTTGGCAGGCTGGGTATCCGGAAGAACCCTGCCGGTCTTCATGTACTCAAGTTCCAACTTGGACTTGTGCTCGAGCTCCTCATGGGCCAAATTTTCGAGGATAGCGGCAATTTCGACATTATCAACCTGCTCCGCCATAGACATAAATAAATCATAGGCCTGTTGCTCTCTTGCAATAGCAAGCTCAAGTATCTCCTGGTCTGTTTGAACTTCTTCCATTAATCTTCTCCCAAGGAATTTCTCCAATCAACGTACCCAGCATCAATCTCATAATCAAGGAAAATCTGCCAAATGCTACCGGCCCCATAAGCAACAAGCTGGGCATATCAAGAACAGGGCAAATCGAACAATAAAGTACAAAAGTACCATGTAATTCGGTGAAAAGATGAGCTATTTAGGCATAATACTGCACTTTAGCTGCCTAACCGTGGGCCTCTATTGACAAATCTGCCGTAAGGCAAACATAGTGCGGCAAGTATTCCAAGTATCAAGGCTGTCGAAGGCTCCGGTGCAACAGCGATGCGAACTCTTCTAACGCGCCCGAAATAACTGCTGGGCCAATCAAACCACGAACGCAGTGCAGCATCAAAGTCCAATGATATACCATCATTCGACATACCATGCAGTGATATCACACTCCACACAACTCTGCCGGTCCAGGGACTTATCCATTCGGTAACAGTGGCTGTATCAATATTAAAAATCATCGCGCTTCCGCATAAATCATCCGACAGTTTGAACGTACCTCCGGTTCGCTTAGTAGTAGTTATAAGCCAGTTTCCAAACGACGATGAGGTCGTCTCACCTTCTTCCGGTACCAACCCTGAAAAAGACCACAGAAATTCACCATAGTCAACTAATGGACCATAGCCCGACATCTCCGGTTCGTCACCCCAAAAGCTCTCATACCACCACCCCCATCTAAGCAGCGGTTCGTCCTGCCAGCTCCATTCTTCAACAATCGTCGCCTGGCAGATATCAGCCTGGATTAATGCTGAAATAACAACTATAAAAAAGAACAGAATGCTTTCTTTTTGTCTATTCTCAAATGCCAATCTTTTAGTACCTGCGGGAGTTATCATATGATTATCCTTTCATAGTTGGACGTGTATTTTTAGACTCCCTGAGTTCCTTACGGATAGTTTCGAAGAGCAAGCGGCAATAAGGCTTGTGGGTCATAGTCCTGCCTGCAAATAAACCCAAACGATCCGTCGTGAGATTGCAGAAACGCCGTTTGCAATGTGCGTCTCATGCCAAGTGAATATGGCAATGTAAACACATGCGGATTAAATAACGGTTCATAAAAGTTGATCTTATCGCCCAATACCAGCTCTATCATGTATGGACGGACAGATAGGGTTCCAACGCCGGCTTGTGATAGAAAAGACGAGCCGCAAGACAAACAACTTACGTCTATCTGCATTTGCTCAACTTGAAAAGGAGCAATCAATTCATCCAGATTGCTGTTGAGAATTTTGGATATAAATTGACTTTCCAGACTATGGTCCCAGGCCGTGGACTCAGCCGAAGTCTGAATTTCTGTAAATCCCTGAGCAGTTGACAAATGAACAGCCCCTGTTTTACAAACCATAGCAAACAAGAGCAGCAGCGCTATTCGGCGCATTCCTCTCTTCCCAGCCACGCAGATACTTCTTCTTTCGTCCATTCAATTTTCCCTCTAACCTCAGTTCCAATATTAGTGGCTGGATTATCGACATTGTCTGGAGGGATATTTAGGAAGTAATTATTCATGCCGGTTTTTACGATTATTTTGGGCGCAATAAAACTTTATGGACTAATAGACTATTTTTATCGGGACTTACAAAACCAGACTAAGGTTTCTTACACCCTGAGGACGGGAAAAATATCGGTATGCTTGGGACACTAAGGGCAAAAGAACTCCGGCTTGGTAGCTCAGCGAAACAATTATATATCAGGGATAACCTCCGGATATATTTGGCCGGTCGGAGTTATTCGAAATATATAGATAAGACCTTCTTTGAGTTTCGTATATGTGACGTTGCCATAAATCGCTTCGATGTCGTACTTTACTAACAAATGCGGGTCGTTCGCAAGCTCCCAGATGCCCGACCAGAAAAGCTCACGATGCTTCAACGGAAGCTCTCTCAGCAGGTCTTCGTACCTTCGCGGCTCAGCACCAGGCTGTTCTATGGCATAACCTTCCTGCGGGGGCATCTGTTCGCCGTAAACGCGACGCCATAAATACAGGCTCTTTTTTCGGCCGTCCATCACCATTTTATCGCCGAATTTGACAATCATCGCATCGAAATGAACTATGTCACCCTCGACGGTATACTGCTTTTCCAGAAGTATTTTCAATTCGTCGTCCCTCGCGGTCTCCACGAATTTCAGCGTGGTCGAAACGACGTTCCCATCATCGTCCATTTCCTGGTCAAGTACCTTCGCATAGCCGATTTTGCCCTCGTCCGTCAGATTGGTCAGAGCCTGTTTAAGATTCTTGTTCTCAGAAAGCAAATCATGCAACACAGCCCCGCCGCGATAAACCCCAACAGAAACCAAAAGAACAGCCGCTATAAAAACGAGACCGATAATAGCCGCAGGGAAACGCGAAATGGTTTTAAGAATAGATGTCATACTTAACAGTATCGGTATAAGCAGTGCTTTTTCATAAACACCCATTTACTACGATATCTGCCGGTATCGATACCAAACACTGGAGTTTCCGCCCGCAATTGATGAAATAAAGACTGGGCGATACAGGATTCGAACCTGTGACCCGCTGATTAAGAGTCAGCTGCTCTGCCAGCTGAGCTAATCGCCCGAAAATCTTGCAGCCATATGGACCTATGGAGCAACCATATGGTC
>JASFHM010000054.1:0-7219 GCA_050123215.1 Phycisphaerales bacterium
CTGATTGGCGCCGCCGTCGGCGGCGGGGCCGGATACATAATAGGCAACGAGCAGGACAAAAAGAAAACCGAATCGGAAATGGAAGAACTGCGACAGGAAATGAACACCGTTACGGTCAATGTTACCAACAGCAACGGTTCGATAATTCCGGTCAAGCTCCGTAAACAGGGCGTAGGATACATTGGCCCCCGTGGTGAATATTATAGTACCTTGCCTACAAGTGAGGACCTAAGGCCTATATACGGCTTTTAAGCTCATAACCATAAAAAAATCGGGCTAAGAACACTGCAGCATTCTTAGCCCTTGCTATGGTAATCCACCACAAGAGGTGGTAGTTTTTGTGTCGTTCTAATTTGCTAGGTGGGGTTATAAGCAGCGAATGCATCCTCGGGTTTTTTTGGGGGCTGGTTCGGCCATTTCAATTCGTCGAAGAGAAATTCCGTAGCCTGCCTTAGCATCACACCGGGCATACAGGGATTCATCTCCAAGGCACCTATAACATCTCTGTCATACTTGCGGAGTGCCTCCAGCAGGTATTGCCAATTCTCACGTGCTATGCCGCCCTTGAGGCCGGGCGGTTCGTGATCGTCCGTCTGACCATAGTTATCGGCAAGGTGAAGATGAGCTACTCTCGGAGCGATATGGTCAACGTATTCCTTAAAGGAGTTTTCACTATCCAGATGGGCATAACCCGTATCCAGGCAATACCATATAGAATCGAACCTTTCGCCGACTCTTTTGACCTCACGGAGTCTGCCCGTTTCGAGACACAGCTTGACACCATAGTCCTTTGCTAAATCAACGACTTGTTTGGTGTAGTCAAAGTTATCGATTCCGTCTGCGACGCCGAGGCTTCGCAGGTCGGTGACAATGTTAGCATTCAGCATCTTTGCACATTCGATCTGCTCGGTCCATTTGTCGAGGCCGAGGCCGCCGTTTCTGCTCTGGGCCGAGCGCATAGATACAAGCATCCCCTCAGTTGCGGCGAGAAGCCTCGGCCAGTTACGTCTTTCATAGCGGCACTCGTCCTGACCTTTAATGCTGGGCCAGAGTTCGATTCCAAAGCCGTTAGACTTTAGGAACTGGCATTCCTGTTCGAACGAGAGGTTGTTCTCCCGCCACCAAAAAATCATCGAAGAAACTACGTATCTTATCCGCACCTTGCAGCCTCCAAGCCGAAAAGATGTACCCGTTGTCCTGCAATTAGTATCGAAAAAAATCGCCTAAAGCTTAAAGACTTCCCGAAAAATGCGGTTTTCTCGAGCCAACGAGCAGGCCTTTAGCTCGGAAGATTATTGCAAAATACTCTCAGGGCCCGATAAAACAGCCCTTTCAAACCGAAGCATCGCTTTACAGGCTTTTTGCCGGCTTGGCCACCAAAATGAAATTTTTGTTGAAAAGCAGGTCGAAATTGGTAGTATGGTGAGCTTTAGCCCGCCGCAGGCGGATTAATTTTCAGGAGTAGTTGGCAAATGAAAAAAGACATACACCCCAAATATGACAAGGTGACGGTTCACTGTGGTTGCGGCAACACGTTCGAGACCAGAAGCACGGCCAAGGAAATACACGCTGAAATCTGCTCAATGTGCCATCCATTCTACACGGGTAAACAAAAATTCGTGGATACGGCTGGCCGCATCGAACGCTTCCAGAAGAAATACGGCACAAGCTACGCCAAGGGCAAAAAGCAAAAGAAAGATTAGCTCCGTCATACACAGCGGGTAGTGTGCAGCGGTTTGAGTCTACAGCCCTATCGTTGTACACTATCCGTTGTTTTTTTGTGCTGAAAGAGACAAAGCAAACATGGTCGAAGAACAAAACACCCTGTTGGTAAAGCTGGAGCAATTAGAGCAGCGCTACAGCAATATCGAGAAGCAAATCGCCGAGCCGGAAACGGCAAAAGACGCTGCCAAAATAATCGCGCTTAGCAAGGAACAGGCCAAGCTCAAAGACATTGTAACCAGATATCGCCAATACAAGCAGGCTCAGGCCGACATCACAGACGCTGAACTGATTGTAAAGGATGAAACCGCCGAGGACGAATTCAGGGAGTTGGCAAAGGAGGAGATTCAGCAGCTTCAGGAGCAAAGAGATCAGCTTCTGGAGCAGATTAAAGACACTCTCGTCATGGCCGACGACGATGTGATTAACTCTGTCATTATGGAAATACGGGCAGGTACGGGAGGCGAAGAAGCAGCCCTGTTCGCACGCGATTTGTATAACATGTATGTCAAATACGCCGAGCTTCGCAGATGGAAGCTGGAACAGATGGATTTTAGCCCTTCGGAGATGGGCGGCTTTCGCGAGGTTATATTAAATATCAAAGGCCCCGGTGTATGGTTAGAGCTGGGTTATGAAGGAGGCGGCCATCGCGTTCAGCGGGTACCTGAAACCGAATCGCAGGGCAGAGTTCATACCTCGGCCGCCACTGTTGCCGTGCTGCCCGAGCCCGAAGAAGTTGACATCGAAATCAATCCTAACGATGTCGTTGAGCACGTCAGCAGAGCCGGCGGGCCTGGCGGACAAAATGTAAACAAGGTCAGCAGCGCTATAAAGCTCGAACATACTCCCACAGGCATCACCGTTAGTATGCGAGACGAAAAAAGCCAGCATAAGAACCGCGCAAAGGCCTGGCGAATACTGCGAAGTCGAATATATGAACACTTCGAAAGTAAAAAACGGGCCCAGCGAGACTCGCAGCGCAAAACCATGATAGGCTCAGGCGATAGAAGCCAAAAAATCCGGACTTATAACTTCCCACAGAATCGAGTTACCGACCACAGGATAAACCTGTCGCTCTACAGCTTAGACAAAATCATGGCCGGTGATATGAGTGAGCTAATAAATGCTCTAAAAGATAATGATAAACAGGAACGTTTGAAGAACCTATAGAACCGAGTCGTTATTTTATGTATGCCGCGAATAGGATACGAGCATGATTGTGGTTGTTACAGGGATGGTTGGCGTTGACAAGAAAAGTTACCTCAGGAGGGTATGCGATTTCGCAGGTCGGCACGACAAGGAGGTTTTGCTCTGCAACGTTGGTGATATGATGTACGCCGAGGCCTCTGATATCCCGGCAGGGAAAATTCTCGACGTTCCCATGAAACGGCTAAACTGGCTCAGACGTAGTGTTTTCAAGGATATAATCAGTAAAACCAAGACGGCTCCGAATCTGATTGTAAATACTCATGCAACCTTTCGCTGGCGGCACGGCTTGTTTCCTGCTGTTGACTTCGACCAGATGCGCCAGCTTAACGCGGATATGTACATCAACCTAATCGACGGTGTTACCGCACTACATCAACGACTGCAGAAAGACCACCTGATTGACCATACCTTGAAAGACCTGATTGTATGGCGGGAAGAAGAGATAATCGGTACCGAGATGCTGTGTCGTGGCGTCGGCGAGAAGATCCCTTTTTACTGCCTGGCTCGCGGCGCCGAAGAGCAAACGACTGAAACGTTCTATCAGCTCATGTTTGAAAAGTCACTCAAAAAAGCTTATTTGAGCTTCCCAATAACCCATGTGGTCGAGCTGGAAAACACGAGAAGTGAAATAGATGGGTTCCGAAGGTTGATGAAGAAACATTTCATATGTTTCGACCCTGCGGATTTGGAAGAAGCGTATCTGCCTCAAAAGGCAGCCAAGGCAATCCAAGAGGGACAAGACTACATCGAGGTCATTGTCTCTGAGCAGACGGTTCGACTGGAGCTTACCCAGGTAAAACAAATCGAGCGCGATATCAACAGCCAGATTTACGCGAGAGATTTTCTGCTGATTGACCAATCCGATATGATAATCAGCTTCATACCGGCCTTACCGGATGGCAGAGCCGCAGTCTCCAGCGGCGTCGAGCGAGAACTCCAGCATGCACACGAGTCTGCTAAGGAAGTCTATGTTATCTGGAACTCACAGCAAAAACCATCTGTGTTCGTTACCCAAACAGCTACGAAAGTATTCGATTGTACTGATGAGGCAATGAAGTTTTTCGGTCAGAAGGGATACACGGGTAACTGAAAATGACGGAAGAGAAGCTCGTCAAATACATCGACCATACACTGCTAAAGTCTACTGCTACGAGCGATGATATCAAGCGTCATTGCAGAGAGGCTAAAGAGCACAGTTTTTGTGCGGTATCTCTGAACGGCCGATGGATTTCATTAGCTGCGGACTTACTGGCCGATTCACAGGTCAAGGTGGGGGCTGTCGTGTCACTACCGTTAGGAGCAGATGTTACAAAGATAAAAGTCGTTCAGGCACAACAGGCTATCAAAGACGGCGCTGATGAGATTGATATGGTTGCCGATTTGGCGGCTATAATAGAGATGGACGAGAAATATCTCACGCAGCAATTAACGGCGGTTCTGGAAGTGTGTCGGTCGATGCGCCCCGTTGTGCTTTTCAAGGTAATAATTGAATCAGCCGCTCTAAGCCGCGAGCAGAAGATTTTTGCATGTGAAATAGCCAATAAGTGCGGCGTTGATTTTGTTAAGACCAGTACGGGAATGAATCCGGCGGGCGGGGCAACTATCGAAGATGTAAAACTGATGAAAGAATACGCTCCGAACTGCAAGGTCAAGGCAGCAGGAGGTATAAGGACCGCGAAACAGACGGTAGAGATGATAGAAGCCGGCGCCGATAGAATCGGGACAAGCTCGGGTGTGCAAATCATAGAACAGCTCAGGGCGGGACAAATCCAATGAGTCCGGAAACGCTCGCACTTACCGAGAGGACTATACAATGCAAGATTCACTACAGGAAGATTGACAGGCAGGTCGACCTTTCAGCTTTAAACGAACTATTCTCGGCCCTGCCGAATCCCGCGATACTCGGAGGAAACATCGCAAAACTCGATGGTGATGGTTTCAGCTACTGGGCGGCGGAACCTCTGGAAATTTTCGAGTCTCACTCGAACGAACAAGACCCTTTCAACAAGCTCCGACAGGTGCTTGAAAAGTACAAGCTGCAACAGACTAAACATAATGATTTACCGAGAGGCATGTTCTGTGGTGGCTGGGTCGGTTACTTCGGATATGAACTGGGCCGGCATATCGAGCGAATCAGTGAAACCGCTGTCGACGATATAAAAATGCCGTTGATACGGTTGTGTTTTTATGACAAGGTCTTATGCTATGACCATAAGAACAGATGCTTTTGGCTGATAGCTCTTGAGTTTGAAGATGAAGCCGATGAACCGGTTGAAAAATTAGACTGGCTAACAGAAAAGCTAAAAGAGGCGGAACATATCAAAATTCACAAGCAAGCACCGGCCCGGATGGAAAATATCGACCTGTCAAAAGCACAGTGTAATATGGACAAGCTGTATTATCTGGAAACGGTCGAGAAGATACGGCGGTATATATATGACGGTATCGTCTATCAGGTAAATTTCTCACAAAGATTCGAGTGCGATTATACAACTCGGCCGATTGAGCTTTTTCACTGGCAGAATCAACATAATCCCAGCGGCTACGCCGCTTACATAGGCACAGATGATTTCAATATCATTAGCACTTCGCCGGAGATGTTCATAACACTCACCGACGATTTTATAAGCACCAAGCCTATAAAAGGCACACGAAACAGGGTAATAGAGTCAAATAATGATTCCAGAGGAATCAATGAACGCAACTTTATCGAATTAGTCCGCAGCGAAAAAGAACAAGCCGAGCTGAATATGATAATCGACCTCGAACGCAATGATATGGCGAGGATATGTCGGCCGGGCACAAGAAGCGTAACTCAGCCGAGGACAATCGAAAGCTATCCAACCGTTTTCCACGCTGTAGCAACCGTTTCCGGGCAGCTTCGGCCAGCGATTACATTCTGCGACATACTGCGGGCGATGTTTCCCGGCGGCTCGATAACCGGTGCGCCAAAGGTCAGTGCTATGGAGATAATCGATGAAACCGAGCCAACTGTAAGAGGCGTTTATACGGGCTCAATCGGCTATATCGGCGTCGACGGAAATGTGTGCTTGAATATCGCCATAAGAACCGTTATCGTCAAGGATAATAAAGCATACGTCCAGACCGGAGGTGGGATTGTCGCCGATTCCGACCCCCAGGCCGAGTGGGACGAAACGATTGTAAAGGCAAGGGCTCTGCTCGCAGGCATTTATAGTGTCACAGGCAAATTGTAAGACCTCGATTTCGAGATGAATGAAAAGATTTTTTTAAATGACAAACTGACAAATGCTAACAGCGCGAAGGTCTCCGTAACCGACGGAGGGCTTCTGTATGGCATGGGTCTTTTCGAGACCATGCGAAGTTATAATGGCGTAGTCTTCGCCCTGGATGACCATTTGGACAGGTTATCAGCCAGTACAGAAAAGCTATCCATCATCAATCCTTATAAGAAGAAATTCCTTAAAGAGGCCATTTACAAAACTCTCGAAGGTAACGGCCTTTCCGACGCTCGTATCAGGCTGACCCTGACAAGCGGTTCGGTTTCAGCAGACCAACAAAAACCGACCTTAATGATTACCGCTACTGAGCTTAAACCATACCCGCCTGAATATTATCAAAAAGGCGTGATGGTCATTCTTTGTCCTTACAGGCAAAATCCGAACGACCCGACTACCGGCCATAAAACAACAAGCTATATGCCGCGCATGTTGGGCCTAAAATTCGCACAGAAATACAAAGCAACCGAGGCTTTATGGTTCACCACCGACAATCGCCTCGCCGAAGGTTGCATCAGCAATGTATTCGTGGTAAAAGACTCGGCAATTTACACACCGGCTGCGAACACACCGGTGCTGCCCGGCATTGCAAGAAAAACGGTATTGAAGCTCGCAGCAGAATACTCACTGCGGTGCAGTGAAAAAGACCTTCATATCGACGATTTGCTTGATGCTGACGAAGTTTTCATTACCAATGTCATAATGCAGGTCATGCCCGTAATAAAAGTGGAAAAGCACGACATCAACGCAGCCAAGGTCGGGGCGGTAACAAAAGAGCTCGGCCATTACTACGATAAATTTGTTCAGGCCTCTTGTGGAAAGAAGAATGAAGGTAAGTGATATAGCCAAACAAATTGAGGCAATGGTTCCGCTGGAACTGGCTCAGCACTGGGATAATGTAGGACTGTTGATTGGCAACGCATCGAAGCAGGTCAAAACGCTGCTTTTGACCATCGATATTACCAAGGCCGTAGTCACCGAAGCGAAAAAACTCAAGGCCCAGATGATTATCAGCTATCACCCTGTGATTT
>JASFHM010000055.1:0-7185 GCA_050123215.1 Phycisphaerales bacterium
GCTAGTTGCATCGCAGTAAGTCATTCGCCGGGAGACACCTACAATCCTCTGTTTATTTACGGCAATTCGGGGCTGGGTAAAACACATTTGTTACACGCGGTCTGCATCGAAGCCAAATCAAGGTATGACGACGCCGTCATAGCTTTTCTTAGTTGCGAAGAGTTCGTTAATAAATTCATCCAAGCGATAGAGGCCGGCAATCTCGCCGGTTTTCAAAGTCAGTTCAGGAATGTTGATACTCTGGTCATCGACGATGTGCAGTTCCTGAGCGACCGTGAACACAGCCAGGAAGAGTTTTTCCATACATTCAATGCGCTTTACAATAACGGCAAGCAGATAATCCTAAGTGCTGACAGTTCGCCCGCGGATATACCATCGCTCGAAGAAAGACTAACAAGTAGATTTAACTGGGGCCTCGTCGCCCGGATAGACCCGCCAAGCCATGATACTCGAGTAGCAATAGTTCTAAAAAAGGCAAAACTGCGGGGCCTGGACATCTCAGATGAAATAGCCGAGTACATCGCACGCAAAGTCCGGGCTAATATCAGAGAGCTTGAGGGGGCTTTGACGCGCCTTCATGCGGTCGCTCTTACTACCGGCGAAAAAATGTCATTAAAACTGGCGGTTAATGCACTGGCTGATGGATTTGAAAGTTCTACAAAAAACGTAACTATCACTGACATAATCGAAGTGGTAACTCAGCACTTCGATGTGCGTCTAGCCGACTTACAGAGCAAACGACGCAGCCAGAGTATAACTTTGCCGAGGCAGATATGTATGTACCTGGCGAGAGACCTGACCAAACACAGCCTTGAGGAGATAGGTGGCCATCTCGGAGGACGAGACCACACTACTGTCATGCATGCCTGCGGTAAAATCAGCCAAGCCAAACAGAAAGACCCCCAAATGCACACCCTTCTGAGCGAGTTGACAAATCAAGTCACGCAGGCCCCGCGCAAATAGAGCACCCTGTTCAAATTCCAAAGATTTTAGTTTCTTTTCTTAAAGGATCCAACAACCCTTATAATTGAAATACCCTTTAGACTAGCGCATAGACAAAGGGCCGCACCAGATGTGCAGCCCCTCGGATACTCAACGCACCCTCCTCTTCAACGCTCGGAAAGCGTTTATACTATATAACCTCTTAAGCTCTGCGTCTTTTCAGAAGCAGGACACCAAATACTAACAGTGCCATTGTCGCAGGCTCGGGGATGATAATACTTTCGTCCGCCCAGACTATTAACGTTACGTTACTGGCAGTCCAGTCATTATCATAACTAAGTAGCGGCGGGTCATCTATGCTGCTAATTGTCGTTTCTATTCCGGCGTAGTTATTGGTAGAACCCCACGTAGTTCCCTCGCCATAGGTATCCCAGAAATCCTCGTCAAGCCATAAATCTTCCGTGGCGTAATGAACGATACCCTCACCCAGAACCTTGTCAGGAAAGAGGTCACTTTCATCTTCATTATACCAGCTCACCGTACCTGAAGCGATAAATACCGGACTGTTTGCATCGTAAAGAGTAGTACTCCAGCTTCCTGTGGTATATTGCGCTCTTGCGTCGCCGCCAACAGAAAAATCTGTCATCCCTTCAAACGCAAGAGTAGACTCGATGTTATCAAAATAAACCTGTGTGGAGTCAGTCAGAAATGCAATTCCTCCGTTATTGCTCACAAGAGTTTGTTTTCCCTCTCCGTCGAAACCGCCGTCAGCGTCAAACGAGCTCGACATTCCGAATTCGTATATCAACTGAATTTCAACATACTCGATATCCGCTGTTGCAACTGAACCCAATAGCATAAGCATAGAAGCAACAATTAACGACCTTTTATACATCACCCTTCTCCTTTCTACTTTTATCTCCGTTTGCCCGATATTTATGTAAATCGCGGGTTTATCTAACCAAAACCCGCGCTCGGTTTCTCTCGTTTATTTTCTCCTTCGCAGCATTAGTGGCCCCAGCATCAGAAATACTATTGTTGCCGGTTCAGGTGAGGGAAACATCTGCATTGTACTGGGGTCTACAAATTCTATGTCATAGCCGAAATTCCACAAATCGGTACCACCGATACCGTGGCTTTGTGAACAATCCTTAAGCTTACCATCATTTATTAAATGGAGTGAAGACAACATCCAGTCGGTTTGAGCTCCGCCTGCTATATCTGTTGCTAATTCTCCGCCTGTAACATTATACTCATGACGGAAGTAAAGGTCATCGGGATATGACTCTTCATCTGCCCACCAATCCTCCATGATCTCCGCTACGATAATATCACCGCCGGCAAATACAGGCGTTTCATGTTCGTCTTTATGCCATATAGAACCGGTTATGGTCAGTGTTGCCCCGCCGTAAAATTCACCCTGGCAATGCCAACCGAGCGGAATGTAAAGTGGAGGGTCGCTGAGGGGATAACTGGTATCGTTTTTCAGAGTCGACGGTGTCAGCGTAAAAGTCGCACCTCTGATTTCGTAATTGTAATCTACACCGTCACTCTCAATCCGAATAACTCCGCTGACATAATCGGGGTCTGACAATCCGATATCGTCGTAAAGTGCAAAACCTCCCGCAGTAGTATAAGCAACGTGCGGATTTTCAGCTGAAAGAGTAAACTGGATATCTTGAACCAATTCTCCTGCTGTTGAGCAAGCCGCCAAGAAAGAAAACAACACAACCCCCATTAGGACTCTTCCTCTCACCCCTCTCTCCTTATTCATAAGCCTCGCTCCTTATTGCTTAGGCCTACATACAAAGCAACTAACCTCTTCTTTATCAATCGCTCCTCAACGTGATGACATTATAAGGGGATAAGCAGAAATAAGTCAAGGAAAAAAAAGGTTTTTCTGGATTCCTAACTTTACGTCAATTAAGGGTTTACATAATAGGCACTGGCAAAACAGGCAAAATCTTTAATGTTGACAGTGCCATCGTGGTCAAGGTCGCAAACATCGTTATATCTGTCAAACAGAGTATCATCAGCAGAATGTAAACAACCAAGATATGCTTCAGCGAAAACTATCAGGTCGGCAATATCAATTGTCCCGTCATTGTTAAAGTCGGCATCGAGCAGTTCGTCCGCACTACCTCCCGGTCCGTATGCTATCCTCATCAGTGGGTCGCCAATAGTGACTTCGCTCCAGCTCAGATAAGGAATGGCGGTAAAAGCTGCCTCGACGAACGTTACATCCGCGAAACCATCTTCGTCAAAGTCAGCCAACATATTATAAACTAAAAACTCAGTATCAATGCTGGCATCAGAATAAGGTTCAAAACTATGGCCGATTGCTCCGCATCCGCCTATTTCCAGAAAATCGACGATTTTCCCCTGGGCTGCCGGTGATGTGGTGACATCAGAAAACATTGTTACTGCACTTAAACTTTCTACTGATGCCATGACCGCTCCATACGCCAGGTTAAATAACGGACCATCATTCGGACCTTCTGTTTTCATATAATCACTTGCGCTGCTTTCGTCTCCGTTTGTACCGTAGCTGGCTATCACAGAACACAACCGATTGGGGTCGAGGTCGTCCTGATTGGTCCGGTGATTTGGTCGCTTATCACAGATAACCGTTAAATCGTAACCGGCGTTCATCTGCCCGACGTTAAGCTGGTCAGCCACTACGGTTTGCCCCGTCGCCTGTTTGAACCCGCTGTTATAATCATCTCGAGTCTCGGCATAGCCGGTGTTTGGTGGCTGTTGAGTGCCTTGCTGCCAGATAATATAGTCAACAGCCACATTCAGGTTATAGATACGGTTGCTGTTAATATTGCTTACCCCAGGTGCATCGTCAAAAATAGCCACTGCCTCGGAGGGGTTAATCCCGTATTGGGTGCTTGAGGCTCTTTTTGAACGTTCCAGCATCTTGTGTACAGAAAAAACTGCACTTTGGCCCTGTTCTTTTGGCCCGTCAAGCCGGCAGGTTAGGTACATATCTCCCGCTGAAAAATCTCTGTCTCTGATTCCTTCCTGCGTCAACTCTTCGCCTTCTACAAAAGGGGGCTGATGCCCAATGTATAGCACTCTCGGATGTTGCCAGTGCAGATTTTCTATGTTATTCAGAATGTCCCGCTCAAACAGATTAATCCCGCTGTTACGATAGCCCTGATATGCATTAACCGCTCGGTCAAAAGGAAATAGTAACGACGGAATCGGAATCGAGGGCTCGGTTTGAAACAACACGGCCAGTTCGGATTCTACCGAAGCGGCACTGACATAGGCGATATAATCAAATAAGTAAGGCGTCGAGCCGCCGGGCCTTACTACATTTGCAAAATATGAATACATATCTTCTATTCGATAGGGAAGTCCGGCGGTGGTGGCTATTACCTTTATTTTGTTTACCAAGCCATTATCAATAAGATAGTCACGTACCGGCTCTGCGATTAGTTCGTCATATTGGTCACGAGTGATTATCTCATCAGCCGCGGTACTGCTTGGGCCGCTGCAATCAGTAAGACCTGACAAATAAAGAACCTGTAACTCAGGGATTTCCTGATAATACTGGCAGTAAAGTTTGGCAATATACCTGCTCGTATGGCTGTTGTCATTTACAAGTATGAGGACCTCGTTGGGCTCAATAACACCCGAAGCAGGTATGGCTATTAAGCATAGGACTAAAGTGACAAAAATAAAACCTTTGTACAGATAAAGTTTAGACAAAGTCCCCTTTTGATAATACCTTGCCATGCACACCCTACCTCATTGTAGTATTCCTGCCCATTCGGGCTAATTCTCTATTTTAACATATTTGGGTCGAATATTCAAGAGGCTCAAAAAACTGCAAAATCGGTGTTTTTTTAGTGGCACTTATTATGACTATCACGGCAATAAGCAAATTGGTTTTCAAACCACTAATCAGCAAAGCTGCCGAAGGGGTTATTTTTTAGCTTAGTCACCGGAATGAGGAAATATGGGGGATAAATACCTTCTAAAACAAATACAAGTAGCACAGAACAAGCTAAGGGTTGTTTATTGCGGTTTCTTCTTGGGTTTTTCTTTTTGGGCTTCTTCTTTAGTGGCCTTTTCACGTTGAATCGCGTCATACACCTCCCTGCGGTGCACAGGGATGCTTTTCGGGGCGGTAATACCGAGTCGTACCTTATCACCACGGACATCCACTATGGTGATTTCCACGTCATCCCCGATGACAATCGACTCATCCTTCTGCCTGCTCAAAACCAGCATTTTCAACTCCTTTTGAAGGCAGTAACCCGCGTTATTTTAAGATTCAAGGTTTTTGCTGTTCAATGCAGCCTATCAGGGCTCACCGTCTTACTGCCTTCTACAGCAACAACTCTCACGCCGAATCCGGCGAATACGTAAAGCCTTGACCGCAATAATATATTCGGCCAATTACAAGGCCGAAAACAGTTGTTTTTGGTTGGTTTGAAAAATTGCGGATATTTTACGGCCCTTCATTGACGTAAGTGCTTAGATAACAAGAACATAAATTCATTAGGGGTTGTTTAAAAACAGCTTTGGGATTCCTATTAAAACCCCGGGGCCGTAGGTCTCATTGGGCTTGCTGCTTACGCCATATTTTGTATACCTGAGCAATCCAGTGGCCAGCTATAGCCCCCAAAGTCCCATAAGAGACCACCTGGATGGGTAAGATAGCTACAGCAGGGTGAGCAAAGAAAACCGCAGGGAAGTTCTCGGCTAAATAAGCAACGGTCTCAGCCTTAGCGTAGAAGCTGATGCAAAAAGCGGGCATAGCTACAGTCGCCAAGATAGGCCAAATATAGCTGAAATTAAGAAACATATTGACAATAAACGCAGCAATGGCAAACGAAGCTACGACCGCGAAAAAAATTTGCCCAGAACTGGGCTGTGCAACAACGGAATTTAGCTTGATATCAGAAAACCTGATATCCTGGGCCAAAATCTTAACGCAGAAAAGAGCGATAAGGCCCGACCCAATCAAGGCCGTCAGAATATTCGCATAGTCTCCGAGCTTGAGGTCCTTTACCGACTTTTTCGAAAGCAGGCTGGTTTGTCCCTTTGCAATTAGTTGTCCCAGTAATATGCCTGCGAAACCAGCTACAATGGGAATTAACCATAAAAACGCCGTCCATTTGAACTGAACAAGAGCTTGATGTCGCTGTGCCGCATCAGCGGTCTTTTGCATCAGTGTCGCAATATTTGAACTCCTAAGCGACCAAGTCGCCAGTCCAACCGGAACAGTCAGAACAGCTATTTTCTCACCATAGGGCCAACTAACAAAATAACCAATAAAACCGGCGACCAAAGCCAAAATGCAAAGAACTATCGCCCCGCCAAGCGCCGGGAAAGTAACGATACCATCCGGACCGACCGGCTGAACACCCCGCCAAGCCGCTAAACCAACCAGTAACATCCCCACGGCCACTGCAGCGATAATCCGTAACCTCATCAGCCAGGTTAAGCTCGAAAATACACTCAGCACTGCAAGTATGACGGCCAAAGTCGCCGCCATTTTCAGCAATATATCCATTGACACTCCTGTTTCAATAAGCCTCAGACAATTAAGGCGTTAGAGTAGCCGCAAAATTCCCCGCGGTCAATAAGCATTCGGATTCAGCACTCAGGAATCGATGGAAGTCAGCCCTTTTCTAACAGCATACTTGGTCAACTCGGCAACCGTATGAATGTCCAGCTTGTTCATAACCTGCCTTCGATGTGTCTCAACGGTTTTCGAGCTTATGTGAAGCTTCAGCGCGATTTGTTTTGTCGACTGTCCCTCAGCTAACAATTGTAAAACTTCGCGCTCTCTGTCGGTCAATACATCCAGGTCTGAGACGTGAGATTTCGCGAGCCTGTGCAGATAATCGTCGACGACAATACCGGAGATAGAAGGACTCAGGTAGGTTTTTCCCTCGGCAACGGTTTTTATAGCCTGGACAAGCTCTTCAAACGCACAGTCTTTGAGCAGATAGCCCGCGGCGCCGCTCTTAAGCATTTCAGAAACAAACAAAGTATCAGAGTGCATAGACAGGGCAATTACCTTGACGTCACTGTTATCGCCGATTATCCGCCTTGTTGCCTCAACACCATTAAGGTCGGGCATGCTCACATCCATGATGATAACATCCGGCGCGAGCTGCTTAGCAAGAGCAACAGCCTCTCGACCGTTCTCAGCTTCCGCTATCACCTCCAGCTCGCTGTAATTCTCAAGTAACGAACGAGAGGCTGTTGCTCTTGCTA
>JASFHM010000056.1:0-7082 GCA_050123215.1 Phycisphaerales bacterium
TCGTGTGGGGGCAGCCAGTCCACCAATAATCGTGTAAACTCTCAAGACGTTCTTGTCGTCTTCATAGATTCCTCGATGGATAGTTGCCTTGCCCGTTATCTCTGACAAGACGTCAAAGGCATAGTTGATATTGTCCTGCAGGCCTTTGACCTCTGCCATTAACTTCTTGCCGCCTACGACTATGCATCCGGCCACCTTGGCAGTGGACAAATTGAAGCCACCAGCCAGTAGTGTCTTCTCCAGGTTTTTCTTCACGGCCTGAGATATCGCGAACTTGTCATCAAATTTGTTCACTCTTGTCAGGCCCATTATCGCACAGTTGCCGGCCTCCATAATGCTGTGATAATCCACAGGATCAAAAGAAGTATATCTGCTGCTCAGGGAGCTGACTCTGTTGAAGATGTCAAACAAACCGGCCACAGTGCTGTTTATGTTCGGCCAGAATGATTTCACCGTCATTCCCGGATACAGTTTGTTAATCTTTTCGTTGTCGACGATGATAAGCGGAGATATCTTTCTTTCGTTTGCCAATCGGCTTAATTCAGAGGCAACCTTGTGTGCGTTTTGTGCTACTAACGGAGAGCTGGCTTCGCCAACGGTCGGCAAAGTCATAACCGCGCCAACCTTTTTGTCCGGTAGTCCGATATATCGAGCATACCTTTTTGCAATCTCAATCAGGCCTGTTGCGCTTCCGCCGCCTGTTCCTCCGCCGGCTCCGAAGCAAATCATGATGTGGTCAACCTGCGAACCGAATGTTTGCCTGGCTAAGTGCATAATTTCCTGCTGATAGTGCTGGATGGCCTCACTACCTCTTTCCATGTCTTTACCTGCACCTTTTTCTCCGATATCCATAAGGTACTTCTGATTTTGGGGGATATCCAGCAAATCCAGGTCATGGTGGGTAGTATTAACAGCCAGTACCTTCTTGTAACCCAGTTCATAGAACGACTTTACCAATCTTCCGCCGCATTGCCCTGAGCCAATCCATGCATACCGGGTAGAACCCTTGATTTGGTCGGTGACCCCGAGTTCCGGTTCAATATTGGGCTCATATTGTTCCAAATCTAGAGAGGGTAACAACCAGGAGTTGAAATCAAAATCGCCTTTTGTGTTGACAGGCTTTCGCTTTGCAATGGCGACTTTTCTGCTTGTTCTGGCCTTAGCGGTGACACGCCTTCTTTTTGAACTGGCGGTCTTTCTGCTTGCTTTGGCCTTAGCAGTGACACGCCTTCTTTTCGAACGGGTGGTCTTTCTGCTTGCTTTGGCCTTGGCAGTGGTACGCCTTCTTTTTGAACTGGTGCTCTTTCTGCTTGCTTTGGCCTTAGCGGTGACGCGTTTTCTTTTCGAACTGGCGGTCTTTCTGCTTGCTTTGGCCTTAGCAGTAGTACGCTTTCTTTTCGAACTGGCGGTCTTTCTGCTTGCTTTGGCCTTAGCAGTAGTACGCCTTCTTTTCGAACTGGTGGTCTTTCTGCTTGCTTTGGCCTTGGCAGTGGTACGCTTTCTTTTCGAACTGGCGGTCTTTTTGCTTGCTTTGGCCTTAGCAGTAGTACGCTTTCTTTTTGAACTGGCAGTCTTTTTGCTTGCTTTGGCCTTAGCGGTGGTACGCCTTCTTTTTGAGCTGGCGGTCTTTTTACTTGCTTTGGCTTTAGCGGTGACACGCTTTCTTTTTGAACTAGCGGTCTTTTTTCTTGCTTTGGCCTTAGCGGTGACACGCTTTCTCTTTGAACTGGCGGTCTTTCTGCTTGCTTTGGCCTTAGCAGTGGCGCGCCTTTTTGTTTTCGCTCCTTTTTTAACTGATCCTTTTGCCATTTTTATGTCTCCTAAACCAAACTTTTTGCAAACTCGTTTTCTTTCACTTGGCTATCTAGCCGGCACGAGGGCGTGGTCTTAGCATTGTCTTTAGCATTTCCTGTGTTTTTATCGGCTTATCGGCTATCAGGATAGGTTGCTTAATTTCTTTATTTCTTTCTCCCAAAATAAGTCGTTTTTCTTTCAAGAATATCCTGTGCAAAGGGTGTCCCTAAAAAGGCCGGAAATTTGGAAAGACCCCGAATAGTTGTACCTGATTTTATGCTCCGCTACGGTTAATAACCCCGAAAATATGCATAAAAGCGGGTGGAATTAGTTTGTCCGATAATATTTAATATTAAAAGAAAAACGCAATTTCCGATTTGAAAAAATTATGAACCGCAAAAAGATGATTTTGTGAATTAGCTGCAGGCCTGCCGAAGGGCGTTTATTGCGGCGCCACGGTCGGGCTGTGAGAAAATGGCGTTGCCTGCGACGAGCGTGTCGGCACCGTAAGATACGACGATAGGGGTGGTTTCGGGGTCGATGCCGCCGTCAACTTCGACCCGAATATCAGGGCCGACGATTTCTCTGACACGGGTTATTTTTTTTGCGGCGTCGTGCATGAATGCCTGTCCTCCGAAACCGGGTTGAACGGTCATTACAAGGACTATGTCGCATAGCGGGGCGATTTTTTCTATTGTCTCGACGGGCGTTTCAGGATTTAGGGTAATTCCTGCGGTGCATCCGAGGTTGTGTAATTTTTCGATGAGCTTTTCCGGCTCGGGCTCGACCTCGATGTGGAAGGTGATATTGTTAACGCCGGCTTCGATGAATCGCTCGGCGTATCTGGACGGCTCGGAAATCATCAGGTGACTGTCGAAGACGAGGCCGCTGTATTTTCGCAGTTTTGCGATAACCGGCGGGCCTATTGTAATATTGGGTACGAAGTGGCCGTCCATTACGTCGAGGTGCACCATTTTTACGCCGGCGGCTTCGACCTGGGCTATTTCATCGGCAAGGTTGGCGAAGTCGGCGCTTAAAATCGACGGCGCGATTTCAATGGTTCCGGCTTTTGGCAATCGTAGTTTGTCCATATCGGTAAAAAACTATTATTTTTCGTCGAGGATTTCGATGCAGGGGAATTTTTTGCCTTCGAGGAATTCCAGAGATGCGCCGCCGCCGGTTGATATGTGAGATATCTTATCCTGCAGTCCGAGTTTGTTTATTGCGCTGGCGCTGTCGCCGCCTCCTATAACGCTTCTTGCTCCTGCGTCGGTTGCAGCTGCTACTGCTTTGGCTACTTGCTTGGTCCCCTGGTCAAACGGCTCGGTTTCGAAGACGCCCATTGGGCCGTTCCAGACGATTGTCTTTGCGCCTTCGAGCTTGCTTTCAAAGAGTTTGACGGTGGCCGGGCCGATGTCGAGGCCGAGCCATTCGTCTTCAATGTCACCAGCGAGGATTTTGTTCTCGGCGTTGGCTTTTATTTCTTTGGCAGCGACATTGTCTATGGGCAGCACTATCTCACATTCTGCTTCTTTGGCCTGAGCCAGCAGGGCAGAGGCCTTGTCGAGGAAGTCATCTTCACAGAGACTTTTGCCGACCTTTATGCCCTGTGCCTTGTAAAATGTGTAGGTCATGGCGCCGCCGATGAGGATACGGTCGACCTTGCCAATCAGATTCTCGATGACACCGATTTTGTCCGAGACCTTTGCTCCGCCGAGTATTGCCACGAAAGGTTTTTCAGGATTGGTGACCGTTTCGCCGAGGAATTTGAGCTCTTTCTCGATAAGGAAACCGATGACCCTGGGTTTGCCTTCCATCATCATCGGCACTGTGTACATCGAGGCGTTATCACGATGGGCTGTACCGAAAGCATCGTCGACATAGATATCCGCCAAATCAGCGAGGGCCTTTGCGAAGTCATCTTTTGCCTGACGAAGCTGAGCATCTTCTTTGGCGGCTTTGTCTTTTATGGTTTCTTCTTTATGAAAGCGAAGATTTTCGAGCAGCATGCAGTCACTGTTTTTCAATGCCTTGGCCTTGTTTTTTGTCTGTTTGCCGATGCAGTCATCGGCGAAAATAACCTGTTTGCCGATAAGCTCGGTGAGTCTTTTTGCCACCGGCGCCAGTGACATTTTTTCGTTTCTTTCACCTTTGGGTCTGCCGAGATGACTCATTAGAATCAGCCTGCCGCCGCCGTCGAGAACAGCCTTTATTGTCGGAAGCGCTTTTACAATACGGTCATCGCTTGTGATTTTGCAGTTATCATCAAGCGGTACATTAAAATCGCACCGCATCAGGACCTTTTTTCCTTTCACATCAATATCGGCTACTGTTTTTTTGGCCATAGCAATCTCCTGTGTTTTCTTCTCAAAACGCCGCTCCATTAATACTGCATATCTCTGTTGATAAGATATTTTGCGATAACAGTATTTAATCTGCCTTTTGCAGGTTTGTTTTTGGCGTAGCTCTGGAGAATATCCAGGTCGGTTTTCCAGACCACGTCACCGGGCGCCAGCAGAAACAAGCTGCCCGGCACATACGTATCATAGAGCTGTCCGTCCTTGTAATAATAATGAGTGTTGCATGTCTCTGTGGGATAGGCTCGCATTAGCGGGGGGATGTCGTGCGGTAAAAACCAGAGCTTGATTTCCCGTTCGGCTTCGTCATAAGTAGCTGAGGTATGAATCAGATTGTCCATTCGGTTATCTATAACGTTACCGTTTGCATCTTTGATTGGAACCAGTGTTCCGAGTGACCTTAGACAGCCGGGGCTTTCTTCTCTTGCCTGGTGTGGATTTGTCGGTCCTGCCATTGCCCTTAACTTTTCCTGGACGCCGGGGCCTTGATAAACAATCGCAATTACCCTGCGTTTCCATTTATCGTCTTCGTTGGGATAATGAATCTTGCCGGTAATGTAATCGAGCAGTGACTCATAGAAGGCCTTTCCTTTGTGCTCGGCGTAGTGTTCTTCCGCAAGGAGCCTGTTGACATTGACAATCTTGGTGGCGGCAAAACGTGCTCCTGTATGAAATTCTGATAACTGAGAAAGGATGAATCCTGTGATGGAATTCTTAAGGGCGTCCGGCTTGATAAGTACGAGTATCTGTTCGAACTGTTTTTTGTCCATTGTTTAATGCCTGCTTATAAAACAACGCCCTGCAAGAACACCGGTACATTCAGCGCTTTACAAGATATTAAAAGGACCCGCCTGAGTGAAGGACGGGTCCTCATTATTAACTTTACATCTTGGCCAATTTTTCCATGATATCGACCGTTCGGGTGGAATAGCCCCACTCGTTGTCGTACCAGCTTACGACTTTGACCATCTTGCCTTTGACCATTGTGCAGAGCGAGTCGAAAATGCTCGATGCGGGATTGCCGATGATGTCACTGCTTACGATGGGCTCGTCGCAGTATTCGAGTATGCCTTTAAGCGGTCCATCGGCGGCGGCTTTAACTGCGGCGTTAACTTCGTCAGCGGTTGTTTCTTTCTTCATTTCGGCTACGAGGTCGACACAACTTCCGTCGACGACGGGGACGCGAAGTGCAAAGCCGTCAAGCTTTCCATTGAGGTCGGGGATGACTTTGCCTACCGCTTTTGCAGCGCCGGTAGTGGTTGGGATGATGTTCATAGCAGCCGCGCGGGCGCGACGCATATCACTGTGAATCATGTCGGCGACACGCTGGTCGTTCGTGTAGCCGTGCACGGTTGTCATCAGACCTTTTTCGATACCGATTGAATCGTGAAGTGCTTTTGCCAGCGGCGCCAGACAGTTGGTGGTGCAGCTTGCGTTGGAAATGCACTTGGTATCTTTTGTCATCTTATCGTTGTTAACGCCGAGTACGATGGTAGCGTCGATATCGTCCTTGGCTGGTACGGTCAGGACGACGAACTTTGCGCCGGCCTTGAGGTGGTCGCCGTAACCACCCTTTGGCGATTCCTTTGTGCGGAAAACGCCGGTCGATTCGACGACAATGCTGACTCCCATGTCTTTCCAGGGCAGCTCTGCGGGATTCTTGACGGCTAGGACCTTAATGGCTTTGCCGTTTATAACGAGTGAATCACCCTTGACCTCGACAGTGCCGTTCCACTTACCCATCACGGTGTCGTATTTAAATAAATGTGCCAGGCTCTTTGCGTCTGAGAGGTCGTTGATGGCGACAAGGTCAAGCTCGCCTTTCTTTTGCATCAGGATTCTGGTTACGGCTCGACCTATTCTTCCAAAGCCGTTGATTGCAACTTTTGTTGCCATTACATCATCTCCTTTTTTATGTGCTCAAAAACGGTTCTGTGACTGTGTTCATCGAACTGCCGACAAACGGAAATCGCTACTGTATTTTGGGTCGGCGATGTTGTCAAGGGTTTATTCCGATCCGGCCCCAGGGAGGGATTTAGCTGGCTGTAAACGGGTGAATTTCCGGCGTTCGTGACCTATTGGGACAATGGTCGTGATTTGGTAATTTTCAGTTGCAGGATTTTGTCAGTTTGTGAACCTGCGCTGGCGGTGTTGCTGATTCTGATTGGGCCCAGCCAGATGATTTTTTCGGTATCGGTAACGACAAGAACATTTTTGCGCAAGTCCTGTGGTATTTTAGCATCAGTGAGAAATTTGCCCACTTTTTTTTCGGTGTTTTGGCCCAGTGGGGTGAGCCTGTCGCCAGGACGACGAGACCGGACAGTGAGAGGCAGAGATAATTTGCCAAAATCGAACCATTCGATGAAGCCGTTCTTTTGAGCTTTGAATTTCTCAAAAAGCGCGACGTCGAAATCTGTGATGGTGGCTTCTATCACGTAATCAGCGAATTGAGTTTTGCCCGGCACGTTTAGTTTGACAGTTTTATCAGATAGTTCTTGCGGCTTATGTGTGTGCAGTGAAGTAAAAATGAGTTGCTGGTATTGTCGGTACACTTTGAAACCGTTCGGCAATTCGATTAGCTTATTATTTATTTTTTGCCGGCAAAGCTGAAGGACTCGCTCATAGTGCTGCCG
Organism: Phycisphaerales bacterium; assembly: GCA_050123215.1. GTDB lineage: Bacteria > Planctomycetota > Phycisphaerae > Sedimentisphaerales > Anaerobacaceae > CAYMOE01. The sequence continues at coordinate 6,785 of JASFHM010000056.1, forward strand.
GACTAAATCTCTTTCACCACTTCCAATTGTAGTAAGGCTTAGGCGGATAAGTTCAATCTGGACAGGTTCGGGTTCCAGCAGCAAGCCTTCTATATTGAGCTTTACTGTGTCTGGTGTGGCGGTAGTGAGTTTAGACCAAATTGATTGTGTGCGGTCGTGTATACGATTATGAAATTTCTGTGCGACGACTGACAGTTTGGATAATTGTTCGATAATTGAATCGGTACAGTCTTTTTGAATTTCCGGCATGAGTTGGTGTCTGATAAAATTTCTATGATATATACATTGTTTGTTTGTG
>JASFHM010000057.1:0-6983 GCA_050123215.1 Phycisphaerales bacterium
TATTCCTGCCGCTGTCCAGCGAAGCTACGCCGGAAGTTATACCCGAAGAAGAGGACAAGGTCCTGGAAAACGCCATCGCTGCTAACCAAGCTAACACACCATAAATAAATTCATACATACGCCGGGCAATCGGCCGGAATATTAGCGTATTTGCGCGAATTTGCACAAATTTTTGCATACCTTTATCCAATCAAAGTCAGTTAAAATAGACCGCTGCGAAGAGCGAATGTCCGGCTTTTTTAATCTTTGACGCCGAACCAAGGATTTTATATAAGTTTTTGGGTTCGAGTGGTATTGGAGCGGAAAACCTTTTTAGGGATTTGACATGGAATTCGAACATTTCGGTATCAACGTTCCTGACGCGACCGCAATGGCCCAGTGGTACGTCAAGAACTGCAATATGAAAATAGTCAGGGCCATACCCGAGTCGAACCAGACGCATTTTCTGGCTGACGAAAAAGGCCGAGTGATGATGGAAATCTATACCAACCCCGCCGACGCCATCGTTGACCATTCCACAAAGCATCCGCTTCGCTTTCACTTTGCTTTTGCCGTATCGGAACCTGTGGCGTTAAAGGATAAGCTTGTAGCAGCGGGAGCTTCGGTTATCGAAGAGTTGAATCTTGACGACGGTTCTTGTCTTATAATGATGCGTGACCCATGGGGTGTGCCTTTGCAGTTGTGCAAACGAGGTAAACCTATGGTTTAACTGCCGGGACAACCGGCGCGTGCATTAAATTTGAGTTACCAGAGTCGATAGATAGGAGACCTTAAGATGGAAATGCGATATGTCGCTGATCCTGTTCGTTTCGAAAGAATGAATTCTCAGGAGATAAGAGATAGCTTTCTGGTAGAGAATCTGTTCGGAGAAGACAAGATAGAGCTACTTTATGCTTTCGATGACAGAGCAATAATAGGTTCTGCTATTCCGACCAAGAAGGCGCTTGCCCTGGAGGCCGGTGAAGAACTTGCATGTGAATACTTCGCCGAACGGAGGGAATTAGGTGTTATAAACATCGGCGGTAAAGGCACTATCACGGTGGACGGCAAGCAATATGTGATAGACACCAAGGATTTGCTTTATATAGGAAGGGGCAGTAAGGACATTAAGTTTGAAAGTACAAACAGTAAAGAGCCGGCCAAGTTTTATATTGTAAGCTATCCCGCTCATACCGAATACCCAACAAAGCAGGCAAAGCAATCCGAAGCCGAACCTCTCGAATTGGGAAGCAACGAAAGCTCCAATAAAAGAACCATCTACAAGTACGTACATCCGGACGGCATCCAAAGCTGTCAGCTTTTGATGGGCTGTACAGACCTGGCCGAATGCAACGTCTGGAACACTATGCCCGGCCATACACACGCAAGGAGGACCGAGATTTATATGTATTTCAACGTAGGTAACGATTCGGTTGTGGTGCACTTTATAGGCAAGCCCGACCAGACACGGCATATAATTGTCAGAGACGGCCAAGCGGTACTTTCACCAAGCTGGTCCATTCACGGCGGAGCAGGTTTGAAGAATTATAGTTTCGTATGGTCAATGGGTGGTGAGAACCAGGCGTTTTCCGACATGCAGGGGTTTTCACTGGAAGAGTTAAGGTAAATTTGAGATTCAGAACTGAGCGAGGAATAAAAATGATTCTGGAGCAATTCAAACTCGATGGTAAGGTTGCAATAGTCACGGGCTCAGCCAGGGGATTAGGCCGAGCGATGGCAACAGGTTTAGCTGAGGCCGGGGCTGATATCGCTCTGGTTGATATACTCGATATGAAAGAATCACAGAAGCAGATTGAAAAGCTCGGCAGACGCTGCGTAGCAATAAAAGCTGATTTAAGTTCAAAAGATTGTGTCGATGACATTGTCAAAACCACGGTCGAAAAGCTTGGCTCGATTGACACTCTGATTAACAACGCGGGCATAATTCGCCGCGCTCCGTTTGTCGAGTTCAGCGAGAAAGACTGGGATGATGTGATGAACATTAATATCCGCACGCTTTTCTTTTTAAGTCAGGCTGTGGTAAAAGTGTTTATTAAACAAGGCCGCGGGGGAAAAATCATCAACACTGCTTCGATGCTGAGTTTCCAAGGTGGTATTCTTGTACCCTCATATACGGCTTCGAAAAGTGCGGTGGCTGGTTTGACGAGATTGATGGCCAATGAGTTGTCGGCGCATAACATAAATGTAAACGCAATCGCGCCTGGCTATATGGCCACCGATAACACAGCACCGCTGAGGCAGGACCCCGTCAGGAGCAAATCAATTCTCAGCAGGATACCTGCCGGTCGATGGGGCGAGCCTGACGACCTTAAAGGAATCGTGGTATTCCTGGCATCTGAAGCATCTTCGTATATGCATGGCTCTATCATACCGGTTGATGGAGGCTGGCTGACGCGATAAATTTTATCAAAAGAATTCTCTGTGAACGAATTCTTTTGGTCCTCACCACTACCTTATCTGCCGGATGCAATGATTTTACAGGTCTTACTGTCTGAAAAGAGTTAATTCGCGCAAACCAAACCACAAATTTGCGTCATTCTTTGTGAAACTCGCAATTTCCAATGGTGAGTACTGCTTTTTTAGGCAATAATAGAAAACTAGGGCTTAAAAGGTAAGTTCAAATGAAACAGGTTATCAGTTTATTTGCGTTAGTTGTTTTTTTGCTTTTTCTACCGGTGATATCGGCAGCTAATATTCAAACTGATATTGAATATGGCAAAGCCGGTGGGGAGAGTTTATTACTTGATGTGTCGACGCCCGAAGGTGATGGACCTTTTCCGGTGGTAATCTTTGTGCATGGAGGTGGTTGGTCAAGAGGTGATAAACAAGATAACAAAGCGCTCTGTGAGTCACTAACCGCCGCGAATTTTACATATTTCTCAATCAATTACAGGTTGGCACCCAAACACCGCTGGCCAGCCTGCTTCGAAGATGCGAAAACAGCTATCCGCTGGGCCAAAGCTAACGCCTCAAAGTACAAAGGCGACTCGAATCGAATAGCATTAATAGGTTACTCAGCAGGCGGACAGCTTGCTACCTTGGCGGCTGTGCGGGCCGACGAAGATACGCGGGTTCAGGCTGTGGTCGGATTAGCCGCGCCGACTGATTTGGTAATGGATACACTGAGAAGATGGGAATTGAGCGAATCGCTGGAAAATCTGTTCGGCAGAGACCGCCTGGATGAAAAGACCAGACAAACGCTTTGGGATGCTTCGCCGATTAACCACCTCAAGCCGAATCTTCCACCATTCTTACTTATACACAGCACAGACGATAGCAGCGTACCATATCAACTATCTTTAAACTTTCAAAAGCGATTAAGTGACCTCAATGTTCAGTGCGATTTGGTTACTATTAAAGGTGCCCCTCATCGCATTAGCGAATGGGATAAGTTTGACTCAAACTATAAGAATAAGATGGTCGACTGGCTTGAGCTTACGCTAAAAAGCAACAAACAATCCGGAATTGACAAACCGACAGTGATAATTGTCAGCGCCGATGGCACAGGTGATTTTACTACGGTCCAGGCTGCAGTTGATTCGGTTCCGACGGGCAGTATAAAACCGGTGGTGATTTCTATCAAGCCGGGTATCTACAAAGAGCAAATTGTCGTACCGAGAGGAAAAAGATTTATTCATTTCGCAGGTGAAGATGCTAAAACAACTATTTTAACCTTCGATTTGAATGCCCGCATGATCAGCGACAATGGCAAAGAAATCGGCACATTCAAAACTCCTTCGACAACGATAGAAAGTGATGACTTTTCCGCAGAGAATATTACTTTCGAAAATTCAGCCGGCCCGGTGGGTCAGGCTCTGGCCATGTCGGTCTTCGGTGACAGAGTTGCATTTCACAACTGTCGCTTTCTGGGTTGGCAGGATACGCTTCTCGACCAGACCGGCAGACATTATTACGAAAACTGCTATATCGAAGGTCACGTCGATTTTATCTTCGGCGGCGGAACGGTCTTTTTCGAGCGGTGTCACATCCACTGTTTAAGAAAAGGCTATATCACCGCAGCTTCAACGCCTGAACATCAAAACTATGGATACGTCTTTTCAAACTGTAAAATCACCGGCGAACCCGAGGTCAAGACTTACCTGGGCCGGCCCTGGCGAGACTATGCAAACGTAATTTTCTTAAATACTGAGATGTCAGAAGTGGTTCGGCCCGAAGGATGGCACAATTGGAAAAAGCCTCATCGTGAAAAGACCTCTCGCTATGCCGAATTCAATAGTACCGGCCCCGGAGAAAATCCACAGGCCCGTGTAAGCTGGGCCAGACAACTGACTGAAGCTGAGGCCAAGGCAATCACTGTCGAGAGTGTACTCAGCGGCAAAGATGGATGGAATCCAAAGACGGGTAAAGTAAATTCTACACTAAAAGTAATTCCTGCATCGCCGGGTGACATCGAGTCTATCAAAGAAAAAGCTGTAAGTGAAAACTGCGTGTATCTGTTTACGTCTTTTCGCGGCAACGGAGAAGATGGATTGCACCTTGCTTATAGCCATGATAGCCTGAACTTCAAAGACCTTGGCGGACCGTTTCTAAAACCGCAGGTCGGCATACACAAGCTTATGCGGGACCCGAGCCTGCTGCAGGGTCCGGACGGTATGTTTCATCTTGTCTGGACGACCGGCTGGAGAGACGATAAAGGATTCGGCTATGCGAAATCAAAAGATTTAATTCACTGGTCGGAGCAGAAATTTATCGAGGTAATGGCCAATGAACCGGATACTTACAACGTCTGGGCGCCGGAACTTTATTACGATAAAGAAAATAATCACTTTATTATTTGCTGGGCATCGACTATCCCTAGCCATTACCCGGAATATTCGGAGACTCGCAACAGTAATAATCACCGGATGTACTGTACTACGACGAGAGACTTTGAAACTTTTACCGATACGAGAAAATTCTTCGAGCCGGGCTATAGCGTAATCGACGGCATTATCGTCAAATGGTCCGACCGTTACGTCCTAGTCCACAAAGACAACACCAGGCCAATGCGGAATCTTCGCGTTGCGTTTAGTGACAAAGCGATTGGCCCGTATATCGATATCTCAGGGCCGTTCACCGAGAAATTCACTGAAGGCCCCAGCGCGCTACAAATCGATGACACATGGATTATCTATTTTGACATGTATGAAAAGGACCGGTACGGCGCGGTTACGACAGAAGATTTCAACACATGGAAGGATATCACGAGCTTCGTATCTTTCCCGCAGGATCATCGCCACGGCAGCGTATTGAAGGTCAGCCCCGATATTTTAAAAGGACTCCAGGCCGGGGTATTACAGATTACTCAGGATTTACAGTAAAAATGGAATGATAAAAAGAGCGGTATAAGTATCTTTTTTAGGAGATTTTAAGATGTTTAGATTGAAACAGCAAAGAAGGGTTTCGAATATAGTGAGCATCTACCTCGTACTGCTTGCTATTTGCTCTTTACTGCCGGCCGGTTGTACAGAGTCCAAGGATGCGAAGTCGCCTTGTATAGCGACAAATGATTTGCCGTTTGTCGTACCTGATGTAAAAGAGCCGAAGTTCCCGAACAATACTTTCCGTATCACGGATTTTGGCGCGATAGGTGACGGGCATACAAAGAACACAGAGGCCTTTACCAAAGCGATTGCAGCCTGTGTTAACACCGGAGGTGGTAAGGTTGTTATTCCTGCGGGAGTATGGCTGACCGGACCTATCCAACTAAAGAGCAATATTAATCTGCATGTTGAAGAAGGTGCGGTAGTACTCTTCAGTCCTGATTTCGAGGATTATCCACTGCTGAGGAAAACATGGGAAGGTTTGGCTGCGGTCCGCTGCATGCCGCCGCTGTACGGCGAAAACCTCGAGAATATTGCCTTTACAGGCCCGGGGATTTTCGACGGCTCAGGACAGGCATGGCGGCCGGTTAAAAGATTTAAAATGACTCAGCGGCAGTGGAAAGCATTATTAGCTTCCGGAGGCGCGGTTGATAACGCAGGAAAAATCTGGTGGCCGTCGGAAGAAGCTGTACGTGGCGCCGAGACTGTAAAAGAGCTGGATGCGCGAGGCGCGGAGACTCACGAATACGCCGCAGCAAAACAATATCTGCGGCCTGTTATGGTCGGAATAACAAAGTGTAAGGGCGTGCTGTTTGATGGGCCGACTTTTCAAAATTCTCCGGCATGGAACATCCATCCGCTGATGTGCGAAGACATGATTATCCGCAATATCAATGTTAGGAATCCCTGGTGGAGTCAAAACGGTGATGGTATGGACCTCGAATCATGTCGTAATGTAATTGTTCATAGCTGCCGCTTCGACGTTGGTGACGATGCTATCTGCATGAAGTCGGGCAAAAACGAGTACGGCCGCAAGAGAGGAAAGCCGACTGAAAACGTTGCAATTTGGGATTGTACGGTCTACCACGGCCATGGCGGATTTGTATGCGGAAGTGAAATGTCCGGCGGTATCAGAAATATCTATATTAAAGACTGTTTGTTTCTCGGCACAGATGTCGGGATTAGATTCAAAAGCACCCGAGGCCGAGGCGGTGTTGTTGAGAATATCTACATCCAAGATATTCGCATGAAGGACATCCCCACCGACGCCGTTCGATTCAATATGTTTTATGAAAAATCACCTCCCAGTCCTGAGGCAAGCCTTGAATTTGAAGCTGACCCTGTAAGTGAGGAAACACCAAGGTTTCAAAATATCAATATGAGGAACATAATATGCAGCGGTGCGAAAAATGCTGTTTACATGCAGGGTTTGCCTGAGATGCCGATTCAAAAGATCAACATGGAGAACATCACAATGTCTGCCGATTTCGGCGTAACGTGTATCGAAGCGGATAATATAAAATTTAAGAATATAAAAATAATGCCGAAAAAAGGTCATGCTTTTGGTCTATACAATAGCCGAAACTTCGTTATGGAGAACATAACATTTCCTGAATCTGAAAGAGTTTTTGTAAAAGTGGCTGGTGAAAAAACCAAAGC
>JASFHM010000058.1:0-6932 GCA_050123215.1 Phycisphaerales bacterium
TCTTTAATTCAAAAAGTATGTGCTGGCCGAACGGGGCGACGATTCTGTAATTGGTCATAATAAATCGGCGCAGTGGTTTAAGTGCCGTGTATCTGTCTGCCTCATCATCACCGTATTTTTCTCTAAGCAGTTTTTCCCATTGCCGGTCGTACTGTTCAATCACACTTTCATTTGATGCTGGCAGAGGAATAGTTTGCTTGAAGCCCATAAAGCCTTTGGGGACAATTGGCCAGAGTTCGTATGGTGGTCTGTCGGTTGGTATGTGGCGCTTACGTGAATCGACTATAAATTTAGGCGGCTCTTTTTCGAATTCGGACAAAAGCTGTTCTATGGACTCAGCCAGCTTAGCTGGTGCCGGTCGTGGCATCATAAAAGCTTTCGAAGCTGAACTGAATCTCTGTGCCTGAACGTAAATACCAGGCCACCAACCCCATACGTAAATTCTATCATCAGAAGTGGAATTTTGGCGGATGTATTCTCCGAGGGTTTCCCATGGACTTTTCGAATTGTTTTTTAGTCGGTATGAGATTTCTTGAAGTTTTTGTGTGTAACCTTTAGTTTTTTGGCCGTAACTTCTTCCACTGTAAGGGCTTGTTTTAATGCCGAAAAAGATGTGCCAACCCATTGCTGTCATCAGAATTAATCCGATACAGCCGATAGTCCGCCATCGTAGTTTCTGATTTGTTCTGTTGAGCTTCTCCGAGTATAGTGTCACAATGTATCCGCTAAGCATAGCAGCTGAGGCATTTAAAGGGAGATAATATTGCTCGTAAGATCGCGGGCTTATCCAAACAAAAGCCATGTCCAGAATCCACCAAGCCGACAGAAGTAACACGAAGCGGTCATATTTTAAATCCGAAGTTTTTTCGGTTTTATTCGTTCTGGGAAAAACCAACTTTATCAATCTGGCAATTATAGAGGCTAATGACAGACCAATCGGTAAAATCAAAAGGCTATAGTAACGAAGCACCATCGGCCATTGTTGTGAAAATGGTACCAGTTTTCGACCACTCTCTACATAACCGCCGGTCTGGCCTGGAATTGCCTGGGCACCGGATGGTATTATTTTGGCGATAGTTTGCCAGATGAATGAATAAGGTAGTGACAACGCAACATGCCATCCTAAAATCCAAATGTACAAAGGTGCAATAGCTAAGGCGGCACCGGCGAAAAGCAGAATGATGTCGATTCCTGTTTGTTTTATGGTTCGGTTTTTAAATAGAGGTTGCAGCAATACGAAAATACCTATAGCACCAATAACGGTCATACCTGTAGGTTTAAACAACGGGGCCCAGCTTGCGAAGGCGCCAGCGGCAACGGCATAAAGCCATTTGTTATTAAGTTGGTAAAGAACAAAACAACTCATGCTTATTACCATAAAAGCAATCATGTACTGTTCTTTGACATTGCCGAATTTAGCAATGAGAGGGGCTGAAAGATAAAAAGTCGCGATGAATGTCCCAATTATGGCAGCAAGTGTGCAATATAGCTTTCGCATTGCGATAAACATCATCACCAAAGCTGCCGCTTGTAATAAAGTTTGGATAATTTCCGGACCTAACTCATTGTATCCGAAAAGCTTAACTCCAAGCATATTAACGAGTAGTGTGCCTAATTGTGCGCTTGGTTTTTCTTCGACTCCTATTTTAGCTCCATTAATGATGTGGGCTGCGGAATAGACATATGCTCCGCTGTCGAATGCGCCGGGTGTATTGAGTTCGAAGTATTTACCGAGTCCGAAAACCGCGCCGGCGAGAATGATAGTCAAAACAATCAACAATACATCAATATTAAAGTTCTTTTTATGCATGGTTGACTTACCGGATTGATGCTTGTGAGGAGCTTTACGCGAGTGCATGTTCATTTGCCTGCTCCGGAATCATCCGAGGAACCGAGAATCTCTCTAATGACGTAGGTTGGACGATTCTGTGATTCATGGTAGGTGCGAACCAGCATCTCGGCTAATAAGCCCATGAGTATGAATTGTATGGTAGCTGTTATTAACAGTCCGGTCAAATACAAAAGTGGATTGCGGTTCATGGAAAAACCCTGGACCAGCTTTTGGTAGAGTACTGCTATGCCGGAAATCGTTGCACCAACACCTGTCAACAGTCCAAGGCCGCCAAAGACATAGATGGGTTTGGTAGAGAACGAACCAAGAAACTTAACGGTTATCAAATCGAGTACAACTTTTACGGTTCTACCCAGGCCGTATTTGGCTACACCTGCGGTTCTTGGTCTATGGTTCACAACCATTTCACAAATTCTTGCACCATTCCAACTGGCTAAAGCCGGAATAAAACGGTGCATCTCTCCATACAGTTTTGTCTCAGCGATAATTTTCTTACGATATGCTTTTAAGGTACATCCATAATCATGCAGCTTAACGCCGGTAATTTTGCTGATAATCCAGTTGGCAGTGACTGAGGGCAGGCGTCGTGTCAGAGCATTATCGTGTCTTTTCTTTCTCCATCCGCTAACAACGTCATATCCTTCTTTGAGCTTATCAATCATGCAGGGGATATCGGCAGGGTCGTTTTGAAGGTCGGCGTCAATGGCAATTATGATGTCACCGTTGGCATGGTCGAAGCCGGCGCTCATAGCTGCGGTCTGGCCGAAGTTCCTTCGGAAGCAAATAACACGGACTCGTGAGTCATCATTCTGGAGTTTCTTGAGAATCTCGAAGCTTTGGTCGGTACTGCCGTCGTCAACGAACAATATCTCATAGTTGTATTTATCAGCGAGAGCTTGGGTGATTTGTTGGTAGAGCGGCTCTATGTTATCCTGCTCGTTGAGTAGTGGAGCCACCACGGAGACTTCGCGATTGTGATTTGACATATATTGCTCCGAACAAAATCGACAATTCGATAATATAGTAATAGTTACGATAGTCGCTGTAAAGCGGTATTTGTGCTGCTGTAAAGGCTCATTGATGGTGCTTAAGTAGCGTTGGTGAAAGCAAAAAGGTATGGTAAATTGCTTGCTTAAGGGTGGTATTGTGGGTAAAATAAAGGTTTTGCTGATTTGAAGTTCAGTGTTTGCGTGGAGAAATAGACAATGGGAACTGGTAGGTGGATTTGGAGTTTTCTTGTATTGTGTGTATTGGTTTTAGTTATCAACGGCTGTGAAGAACGGACCGTAACTACAGAAAAAATGAGCTCATCTGAAGTGACTCTGGAGATTGAAGAAGCGGTGGATGCTGAACAGGCCGATGCCGCCGTGGCCCGGGCTGAGGAAGGTTCGCCAAAGATTGTTTTTGACCATTTGGTTCATGATTTCGGAGACATCGCGCCTAGGTCGAAAAATAAGTGTGAGTTTAAATTTACGAACAAGGGAACCGGCACTCTGAAAGTTAAAAAGAAAATAGGCTCTACCTGCGGGTGCACCGTGCCGAGCCTCTCAAAAGAAGAGTACCTGCCCGGTGAAAGCGGTACAATAAAAGTGACGTACAACGCGGGGCGGAGAAGTGGAAAATCGAGCAAGCACCTTTATGTCTACAGTAACGACAAGAAAAATGCAAAAGTGGGGCTTACCATCAAGGGCAACATTATAGAGAAGATAAGCTATGAACCAAAGAGAATGAACCTTGTGCTGAATAAAGAAAATGCCGGCTGTCCTGATATCACTATCGAAGGTAAAGATAATGAGAAATTTGCAATAACGCGAGCGGTGGCTTCGGGGCGCGCTATGACGGTTGATTATGACCCGGAGGTTAAGGCAACCGAATTCGTTGTGACGCCTAAGGTTGACATGGATAAAATCGGTGAGCAAACAAGCGGCACTTTGACAATTTATCTGACGCATTCGGTAGTCGACAAGATTGCTATACCCTATAATATTCTTGCTCCGTTCAAGGCAGACCCACCTACTATAATCGCCCTTAATGCCCATTCTGGTCAGGCAATAAAGAGGACAGTATACGTTCTGAGCAATTATGATGAGCCGTTTGAGGTCGAAGCAGTCGAGGCCGGGGATGATTTCATCAAGGTTGAGGGAGTAGAGGAACTAGACGATAACCGGTACAAAATAGATTTCGAGATAATACCGCCCGAACAGAGCGATAAAAGGCATTTCAACAGCTCGGTTACGGTGAGTATTGCCGGGGGGCAAACACTGAAAATCAACGTTATTGGGTCTCTACCCGCGCAAAAAACTTAAGAAAAGCGTCAAATCATCATTGATTAGCTCCGATAGTTATAGGCACAGGCCAAGTGCCTTATTTGTGCGCTGTTAAGCAGCTTTTTTGACAGAGTGTGGGGAACCAGTCCGGCTTCTCTGGTGTCAAAAAAGAATAACGGAAGACTAAAATGAGCAAGACGTTAAGGATTACAAGTGTTTTGGGAGCGATTTGCGTGGTGGCGCTGGTTGTATTGCCTGTTGTTTCCGGCTCGGGGACAAATGAGCAGTTGCAGAAAATCCTCGATACTCCAAGTGTGGTAGAAAAATTTCAGGCCCAGGCTGGCAGTGCCAGAAGCAGCAATGATGAAGATTCGCCGCTGGTTAAACAGGCCCAGGCTTTTGCCTTATACTTAAATCCTCCACCCCCACCAAAAACCCCGGAAAGAAAGTCAAAACCGAGGCGGTCAGCTACCCCGCGGCCACCGGGACCGGTCAAAGCTAAGTTTAGCCTTTTGGGTACCAGCTTTTATCCGTTAAGGCCGGAAATGTCACTTGCTCTGATTGATGAGCCGGGCAAAGGCCTAAGGTGGGTCAGGCAATCAAGCGAAGTAGGGCATCTTATAATCGAACAGGTTAAAGACGGTGAAATAGTGGTCCGAGATGGCCAGCGAACCTTTGAGCTTGTAGCTGAGAGACCGAAAAAGGTCAGTCTGCTCAAAGGGGAGCGCACCGACTTGCGAGAGACGCCGCCTAATAGGTCATCGGTGCCGGTAACAACTCCGCGAGTTCGAGAGTCGAGAACAAGAAGAACTGCTGCTCGCAGGGCGGCGAGGAAAGCTCCTTCGCGTACAATACCCGAACCTACCCCCGAGGAGATAGCTTTGATTGAGCAGTTTATGGAAGAGACCAAGAATATTACTAATGAAGATGAATTGGCGAAGAAATTCGAAGAGCTTCTTGGCGGGATGAATCCAGGCAGCCGAATCAGTGAGAACGAGGCCAATCAGTTAGAACAGCTTGGCAAAGAGTTAAGTGATGCCAACGAAGCTAAGAGATAGCGATGACGCTGGCGGGTTGGATTAAAGCAATATTTGGGCCGGAGAGCAGATTTTTGGTCCGAATATAGGGATGAGATAGAATGGGGGGAGAATTTAACTTGAGATTTAGACATTTCTTTGAATTTCAACTCTGTAAATTTTGACTGAGGGTCGGTTCTTGGCCCGAAAAAAACGGAACTTTTGGGGCTGTTGTGGTGTCTGAATAACTGCACCGGTGGTCTTTGTCCGCGGAGGCGAGATAGGGTTCAGCCCGAGGCATAAGAGCTTGGATGAGAAGAGGTTATAGGATAAAACGCAAACCCTTACTGTCCGATAGAGGGCGATGTAAAGGACGAAAATATCTTGGAGCATACTATGACGTCGAGAAGTAGGTTGGAGGCCTGGATACGAAGGCTTGAGGTGGCCTTTGCGCTGATACTTTGTCTTTGGTTGAGTCTGAGTCTTGCCGCCCAGAAGAAAGACTCGCCACAGCCTGAACGTTTTATGTCAAGAGCTGTACGCAATATCACTCCGGAACAGGCCGTAAAATATTTGTCCGAGGCCGGTGTAGGCACAGCTTCTCGGATACCGAGCACCAATATGATACTGATTACCGCCGAGCCGGGTGAGTTGGCTAAAGCTAGAGCAATTCTTGAATTGGTTGACAGTAACCAACCTCACACAATCAGAATATTACCTGCCGCCGAAGAGTTTGGAGAACAGCCATTATATGAGCAGCTCGATGAGCGGATAGAGAATATCTCCATCGGTAGTTTTAGCGAACAGCCGGACAAAGAAGCCGACTCTAAGGCTCTTATAGATATTCATAACGGCTCGATGATAGTGGTGGCTGAAGTTGAACAGATTAAGACAATACTCTCTGCGTTAGAGGATGCCATTGCCGAAGAGTCGGGCACTAAAGTAACTCAGCCCGATGAAATTACAACGTCGGAACCTGCAGACGTAAATTTGGCGGCGAAGATTTTGGAATTAAAGCCCACGGATATCAACGCTTCGGGCAATGATAGGTTTTTCAATGGTCTTCTGGAGTCGCTGGCAGAGGCGGAAAGGGCCGAGGCCGAGTTGAGGGCGACCGAGCCGGAGCAGCCTCGGGGGCAGCAGGAATTCACAGCCGAACCGGAACCAGTCGAGCCGGAATCGCGGGAGATTCTTAGTCAGCCGGCAGTGCCGAAGCGGTCTGAAATAATCAAGCTGGGGGACATGACGGAAAAGCCAACTTTTGAAAGACGCTCCTATGAGCCGGTGAAAGTTGAGCTGGCTGAGGAAACACTTGAACTGAATTTGCCCGAAACGCTCAACATAATCGATTTGATTGACCTGGTGGGAAAACATCTGGACCTGGATTTACTTTACGACCCTGCAGAAGTCAAGGGAATGGTAAGTCTGAGGGTGCAGGACAAAATTAAGGTAGGCGAATTATATCCGCTGCTGGAATCTGTGCTGAAATTCCGGGGCTTTGTGATGAGCCGAAAAGGCAATCTTGTCACTATTGTGCCGGCGTCGAAGGTGCTCGAGATTGACCCGATTCTCCTAGATGGAGAAAAAGGACCTCCCCAGTACGGTGATGTAATTGTTACGAGGGTTTTTGACCTTCGATACATTGACACTGACAGTGCCGAGAATCTTCTCAAGAATATGAAGCTTGGGGTTAATATCTCATCTGTTGCGACGGCCAAGAAGCTTATTGTTACCGGTTATACTTATCGCATGGGGCGGGTCGAAGAGCTTTTGAGTATGATAGACAAACCCGGCGAG
>JASFHM010000059.1:0-6925 GCA_050123215.1 Phycisphaerales bacterium
ACGGCTGGCGGGCAATCGATAAGGGCATAATCGTAATCGGATTTGACTTCATTAAGGACGTGCCTCAGGCAGCTTTCGCGTTCCATGATGCCTACCATCTGTTGCTCAAAGGCCGAGAGGTCGATACTCGCCGGAGCCAGCTCCAGCTTATCGCTTATCTGCCACATTATTTCCTTGAGCCTTATGGGCTCGTTTCTGCTTTTGCTGATGAGAACATCGTAGACGCTTTGCTCTATCTGGTCCTCCGGGACGGCCAATCCAACTGCGCAGTGTGACTGAGGGTCAAGGTCAATCAGTAAAGTGCGTTTGCCTAGCTCGGCTAAGGCGCTTGCCAAATTGATTGCCACGGTAGTCTTGCCGCATCCACCCTTTTGGTTGACAATTGCTATTGTTCTCATGGTCTTCTCCGTAAGACTTTAGACTCTTGCAGACACATTCCCTGTGCTGTGAAAATACAGCTTCTGTACCGCGAAAACACACTATCCGCTTATCATTATTATTCGGCAAAGCCCTCAAAAAAACTTTATACTTTTATGGGACGCTAAGGCAACAAATCGCCGTTAGTAATGTAATTACTGCGGATTTTACCCTTTTATTGTGTTTCATTGAGAACCCGGATTACGACTTGATTATATGCATCCGGAGACGATTTGAAAAGGGCTGAATATCTGAAAATTTAATGTATTTTGTCCGGCGGCGTAGCGGGACGGAATCGTTTCTGAGTTAAGGTATAATTTTGTTAAGAAAATGATAAGGCATTCTCCTGTGATTTTGTTAAAATCTGTGCTCCCTAAAGTAAGGAGACACAGGCTTGCATAAGACGAGAAAAGCCGTATCCCGCCAAGTAGGACTGGAGATAGGTCACATATGCGGCAAATACTTCCTTAAGCTGGACCACCTTCATTACGGGTACTGGACCGACCATATCAGCCTGGATGTCGCCAATTTGCATTTAGCTCAGGAACAGTACGCCAGATTCGTTATCTCACATATTCCCGACGGAGTGAAAACGATTTTAGATATCGGCTGCGGTACGGGACATATCGCCAAGCACTTAATCGATATGGGATACAAGGTGGATTGTGTCTGTCCGGACCCTTACCTGAGAGAACGTGCCGGTGAGCTGCTGCGGGACAAAAGCCGGATATTCGGATGTCCGTATGAGGAACTTGAGACCGAGAACCGTTACGATATGGCTTTGTTCTGCGAAAGTTTTCAATACATCGATGAGATTAAGGCTATCTCTAACAGCGATAAGATTCTGAGTGACGGCGGCTATATGCTGATATGTGATATCTTTCGAAAGACAGTTGGAAACGAAAGCACTATGAGCGGAGGTCATAACTTGGATAGATTTTATGACCGCATAGCCGAGGTTCCTTTTCAAAAAATCGAGGATTTGGATATCACCGAACAAACCGCTCCCAATATGGATTTGATGGATGATGTGATGCAAAATGTGGTTAAACCTTCTGCGGAAGCGGCTCTTCGATTTTTTCAGTGTAGAAATCCGCATATTCTTAAATTTCTAAGATGGAAGTACAGAAAGAAATTCGAGAAGGTCGAGCGGAAATACTTCAGCGGGGAGAGAACCGGTGAGACATTTAAAAAATACAAGTCCTACAGGCTTATGCTCTACAAAAAAGTTGCCGAGAGGGCGGGCTGATATTTCTGCCGTGACAATGGGATGATGATTTTATTCGAAGCTCGAAGGGTCCTCGAGCAGTTTCCTTACGAAGTCCAGGAACTGAGCTGCATAAGCGCCGTTAGCAATCTTGTGGTCTACCGAGAGTGTCATCGTCATTAGTTTGCGGGTTACGAAGTCACCGGTGTTCGGCATTAACGTCTCGGTTATTTGTCCGATGCCTAAAATGCTGCATTGGCCCGGAATCACTATCGGGATAAAGGTGTCAATACCATAAGCGCCGAGATTGCTGACCGTGATACAGGCGCCCTCCAAATCTTCGAGCGAGAGTTTGCTGTTCTGTGCTTTTTCAATCAGTGCCTGGCTGTCACCGGCTATTTGTATTACATCTTTTTTGTTGGCGTCCTTGATTGTCGGTGCGACCAGGCCGCCGGGTACGGCTATTGCCAGGCCTATATTTATACTGTCAGCCAACTTGATAGTTTCGCCTTCGAATCGGCCTGTCATTATCGGGAATTTATCGAGCCCGATTGCCACGGCACGAATGATAAAATCATTATAAGCGACTTTAACCTTGCTGGTCTGGTTGACTTTGGTTCTGTACTCGACCAACTCGGTGACGTCGGCTTTTGCCGTGAGGTAGAAACAGGGAATCTGTTGCTTCGATTGCAGCATTCGTTGTGCGGTGAGCTTTTGCAGCCGGTTCAATGGGACGATTTGCCCCAGCTTATATTCGGTCTGCGGCTGAGCTTTAGTATCGATGGGCAGTGCTGATTCTGTCTTCACGGGCTCGACCGAGACGGTTTTCTCAGGGGACTGTGTTTTTTTTACAAGCGGCGTCTTAACTTCTTCATCTTTTTTGCCGAGCAGCATTATTACCTGTCCGACGGGTACTGTCTGGTCCTTCTCAACGAGAATATTTTTTACGAATCCATCGCCGGGCGATTCCATTTCTACTGTTGCTTTGTCGGTCTCAATTTCGAAAATTATGTCACCCCTGGTGACCTTATCACCGACCTTGGCCAGGCAGTTTACAATCGTTCCGTCTTCCATAGTCTGGCCGAGCTTGGGCAACCTTACTTCAATCGCCATGATAAAATCCTTCAGGGCTTCCTTTAGTAAATACGAGGTTATATGCCGGTCTTTTTAAACTGATTTAGGCTATATGTCAATAATCGGCTTAAATAGAAAACGGCGCAGATGATTTATCTGCGCCGCCGATTAAAGACCGTCTGTCAACAATGGAGCAGGAATTGTCAGGCGGACACTTTTATTGTCCTTTTACTTTTACCTTGATAGCTTTTGCTTTTTCGGCTTTGGGCAGCTTGACAGTCAGTACGCCGTTCTTACAGGCCGCGTCAATTTTGTCCGTCTCGACGTCGCTTGGCAAATTTATCTGTCGGCTAAAGCTGCCGTAACTTCGTTCAAGGTGGTAGTAGCCTTTTTCTTTCTTTTCCTCTTCCTGTTTTTTTTCGCCGCTGATAGTCAGGATGTTTCCATGCACCGAGATGTCAATATCTTCTGAGTTGCATCCGGGCACTTCAGCCTTTACGGTGATTTCGTTTTCGTTGTCGGCGACGTCAATCGCAGGCCAGACGGCGCGTTCGAGGGTGGTACTCGGCCAGTTGCCAAAGAAGGCGCCAAACAAATCGTCCATATCTCGATGCAGTCTTGCCAAGTCGCTTCCGGCTTTTCTGTGAGTAGATAGCAATGCCATAATTAACACCTCCTTTCAATCACTTTTGAATTTACAGTTAATTACTTAACCGATTGCTTTGCTAAATCTATCTGACTTTCCGATAGTATGATTTGCAAATCGCGTGCCAGATTCCGAACCCCCGATTATTTGCTCCAAAACACCCTTTAACTGCCAAATTTTCGCCTTATCGGCCCTTTGGAAACTGTCATTTTGACAGCTTTTTGCCGCTTGTGTGAGGGGTTAATTCATGACTGAGCCGAGCGATGTTTCAGCCGGGACTGGTTCGAGAAGGTTCGTGGTAAAAAATTTTTCTGCTTGACAAGGCGGTATATCATAATGCAGTATACTGTATATAGCTACAAAAATCTGATTGTTTCGACGGCGGGATTTATGGATTTTCATAATTGGCGAACTCAGTTCAGAAAAGGGCTGCTTGAATTTGTTGTTCTGGCGTTGCTCGAACACGGCCAACAGCATGGCTATCAGATGGTCCAGACCCTGAAAAAAATACAAAGCCTGGAAATCCGTGAAGGCAATGTCTACCCCATTCTGGCTAGGTTGCAGACAGACGGCTTAATAAGGAGCAAGCAGGAGTTTTCGGAGAATGGTCCGCCTCGAAAATACTTCAGGCTTACCCAGAAAGGTAAAACTACCCTTGCAGAAATGGGCCGACACTGGGAATTGATAACTCAGGGTGTTCATACTATCAGAAAAGGAGCTTATGTATGAACTCAGGCGACAAGATATGGGATTCCGTAAAATCCGAGTATCTCCGACAAATTGAAACCGCTTTATCAAAACTTGGTCACACGCAGCGTTCCGAGATTCTCGAAGATGTCAACTTTCATCTTGAGCAGCGATATTCAGAGTTGACCGATGAACAAAAGAACTGGGAGAATTACCAGGCGATAATAACAGATATGGGCCCGCCATCCGATTACGCCGACCTGCTCCAGACCAACCAGCCGCCAAAACACACACGTCCTGCGGTGAAAACTGTAATTATAGCTGTAGTTACCTTAATTGCCGTAGCAGTTATCCTGATTGCTGTGCCTCAAATTCTTAGACCTGCGCAAACGTCTTTTCCTCTGGCGATATCGGATGAGCTGCCGCATCCTTTTGAGAATGACCCCCGAATCGTCGGCCGTTGGGAAAGTGTCGATTTTGTAAAACGGATTGAGGATTTTCAGCCGGGAATAAAGCTCTGGCAGGGTGAGCTGTTTCTAAAACAGGTTGTGTTCACCCCATCGGGGGGTACCAGTATCGGCAACACATGGACAAATGGTTGGATTTACGACAACAAGGATAAAGTCAAGGCCGAGTATAAAATCACTGAGTTTGATGGTCGAAGCTATCTGTTCTTCCCGTGGCTCAGCGGCGATGTCACCATCCGGGGTATGAAGCCACGCTACTATGTGCTCGAAAAGAAAGGCGAATCACGCCGGGGCACACAAATAAATCGAGAGGAGCAGAAATGACTGTAAGCAGAATAGTAATTATCGGCGCTGTGTTGATAGCCTTTGTTCTGAGTTGCTGGTTTTATCCACAGATGCCCGACAGAATAGCCTCGCACTGGAACGCCCAAGGCCAAGTCGACGGCTACACCTCGAAAACGTTAGGTCTGTTTTTGATGCCCGGGATGATGGCTGGGCTTGCCTTGCTGTTTGCCCTTATACCCAGAATTGCTCCTCACAAGGCAAACATCGAGAGATTCAGAAGGTACTACGATGGCTTTGTTGTTGTCTTTCTGCTCTTTCTTCTCGCCCTTCACTACTTCATCATTCTGTGGAACCTTGGTTTTCATATTGGTCTCAACCGTATCTTACCTGTCGGAATTGCTTTGCTATTTTTCTACAGCGGCGTTCTTTGTCGGAATGCAAAGCGAAACTTCTTCGTAGGCATCCGCACACCTTGGACTCTGAGCAGTGACATCGTTTGGGAAAAGACTCACAGGCTGGGTGGCAGATTGTTCAAAATCGCAGCTTTTGTTGTCGGCGCAGGCGCGTTTTTCCCAAATCTTATGCTCTATTTTTTACTTGTTCCGGTACTTTCGATAACTGTTTTTTTATTGATTTACTCGTACATTGAGTACAGAAAGGACGAGCCATACTCTCATGCGTAGCACGAGGCGGTTTTCTTTTATTATGTGCTGAAAAAAGTCGGATAGTTAATCCCGCATTCGGAATTTATGTCGATTTTAATGAAAAAACCCCGGCATGGATTAACCGGGGCTTTCCTGTTGTTTTGCTTTAAGTGTTTATAGAATAAGACCTGATGTGTCGCCGCCTTTTTCTTTTAGCTTTTTGTAGTATATGTTAAAGCGGTCAGTCAGAGCCGTGAGAGATTTTTTAAGCTCACTTATATCGGCTGTCAGAGCTTTGGCCTCGTCGGTTAATGACTTGGCGATGCCCAGTTCCTGCAGCTTGGCGGAAATCTTTTTTATTTCGTCCTGTTTGGCAGTGATAGTGTCTTTGTAGGTAAGGGCCATTTTCCTGAGTTTGGCGACGTCCATTTTTTCAGCCTCGGCTTCGACATCGGCTAAGGGCTTTTTCTCATCGGCCTTTTTGCCGCAACCGAATAATCCTGCTGTGAGCAGAATCATCAGTCCCAATAGTGCTGCTGTTTTTACTTGTTCCATCGTATTATCTCCTTAAATTTTGAATTCCGCTTTCCTTACATATACACTCAAATTCGCAACAAAACCACTATAGACTGCATCGGTATAGATACAAGTATAAAGTCAAAAACAATTCCCGCCTGCGTGCATTAGAATCGTATCCTCGGTATAATAGCCGGGATGAAACCGAGAATTCTTCTTGTTAATCCGCCTGTTTATGATTTCGCCGCATACGATTTCTGGCTAAAGCCGTACGGCCTGCTGTCTGTCGCGGGTTTTCTCAGGGGCGAAGCGGATTTTGCCCTTTTTGACTATCTCGACAGGCGGCATGGCTCTATCGTCGAATGCGGCCAATTTCAATCAGACAAATGGGGTCGGGGCAGATTCCGGCAACAAAGGATTTCACTGCCCGGGTGTTTGGCAGGGGTTCTGAGATATTTCAGGCGGTTCGGCCTGGCGCGAGAGATGTTTGTTGATTTTTTGAGTCAGGCTCGGCGGTTCGATTATGTCTTTATTCAGACTGTTATGACTTACTGGCATCCGGGCGTTAAGGAAGTTATAGAGGATATTCGCAAATATCAATCGAAAGCCAAAATCATCCTGGGTGGAAATTATGTTACCGTTTGTCCTGAGCACGCAAAACAGTTAGACGTAGATTTGATAGTAGCCGGATGCGAGCTTGGGCCGCTGTGGGAATATCTTGGGATTGAGCCGGATTTGGAACAGCCTGCTTTATGGCAGTCGTATGACGATTTAAAGACCGGCGTGCTGAAACTCAGTGACGGCTGTCCCTATAGTTGTACTTATTGTTCGGTGCCGAAGGTTTACGGCTCTTTTAAGCCGCGGTCTTTTGAAAAAGCAATCGCCGAGGTGGGATTGCTTATAAGCTGCGGTGCAAAAGATATAGCCTTTTATGACGATGCGCTGCTATATAAAGCTGATGAAGTTTTACTGCCTTTTCTGG
>JASFHM010000060.1:0-6811 GCA_050123215.1 Phycisphaerales bacterium
GTTACCGTACCTGGAAACGCCACGGCGTTACGAATCGGCAGAATACCGATTATCTCCGGCAAATCGAGCTTCTGGTTCTCCGAGGTGCCGTCGTCATCATTGCCAAGAAATATGTCAATCTCTGAAGGCTCATCGAATGCCGATTCGAACAACCTTTCATTTACCGGATAAAGTTGTCTTCTGTTTTTTTGAGTCATATAATTTGCTTCCGGAACATTCCTGCTATTCGGATGATAATCGATAATTGATTCTGGTGCAAATGCCAATTATGACTTGGCGTCGCGTTGAACAAAAGAGCGTAAAGAGAGGTGTAGAATATGCGAGTAAAATATTGAGGGGTGATGACAGATACCAACGCTATCATCACCCCCTTCTGGTTTAACAGTGAGTTTGCTGCTGTTTTAGCAGCTTTCGGGCTCAGGCTCCGATGGGTTGTCATCAAGGGAAATCAGCCCGGCGCATTCCGGCTCGGGCGGTTCACCATCGAGGTAAATAGTTCCCGCACATTCCGGCTCCGGCTCAGGTTGGTCGCCATCAAGATAGATGGCGCCCGTGCTCTCCGGTTCGAGTTCCGGCGGGTTGTCATCAAGGTAAATCAGCCCGTTGCACTCGGGTTCAGGCTCTTCTGGTTCCTCCAGATAGGTACTGCCTGATGTAAATGCTGCCGAAGATTCGAGCAGGGCTATTATAAGCAGCGCCGCAAAGACCAAAGAGCAAATCAGCCATTTTGTTGGTGAATTCTTCATTTTATTTACCCCCAAAAGCTTTTGGTTGGATTTTCTAATTCAGCGTTAATTAAACTCCTTCAGAATAAGTATCCTGCAGCGGTTTGACAACGATTGGCGAGATAATGCCGTCAGGAAGAGAGTTTTCCAAATCGGGCGTAATCTCAATCGTGCCGACATCACCAGGCTGGGTCGTCTCACTACCGCCGTCGTCTAAGGTCGCGCCGATGTTTGTAACATAACCACTGGTATATGAACTTGTATCAGCCATAGAAATGATTGTACCAAACACCTCGGCATTGCCGCGCACGTCAACAATACCTCCCACAATAGCCCCGGTAAGAACATTCTCATCGCCGCTGACCGGGTTCGTATTACCGAGGTTTACGTTGAAGTGCGGAGCAAGTATCGTTGCATCCGTATCGGTCTCGTTCTGGAACGTCGCGCTGCCCGTAAAATACAGACAGTTCTTCTGCCAGTTAAAGTACTGAGGTGTATTACTGACTATCGTACCGTTGAACGTGCAGTTATCGAAACGAACGTTGTTAGTAGCGGTATTCCAGCTACTTGTCTGGTCGCAATCGACATACAGAACGCCGTCGAATGTACAGTTTATAAAGAGCGCGTTCTTGTTGCTTGGCAGTGTCACATCATTAAATGCTTGGTCCTTATAGATGTATCTTTTGAGAGTATTACTGCTGCCTGTGGTATAGTTATCCGCATCATGGGGAAAGCACTCCCAGCGATATTTCGTTCCGTTTATAGCGGGTAACTCTTGAAGCTCTGCATCGCTGCAGTACTCCTGTTGAGGAGAGGAACTGTAGTAGATATCGTCTTCGGCGTAATCTTCGTAAATCGAAGTGTCGTAGTCGGAGATATCCATGCCGGGTATATCTTCCGGAGGCTCTTCATAGTTGATGCCTTCGCAATAACCCTGTATTGCATCATCTTCACCGATTACTTTATTGCCGTACTCGTCATAAATCGGATTACCATACTCATCCAGTGTCTCTAACTGCCAGTCTCTCGGTTCGATTTGCTCCTTTGACCAGCAGGTGTTTATTTCACCAAGCACCTCGGAATCCGCGCCCAATTGTAAAGGAGAGTGATAGGGAGCCGACTTTGTGCTTAACAGACTCGGATTAGCAGCGATTTCATCCAGCTCACTATTTGACAAATCCCACGTGCTGAAGATGTCTCCGTGAATAGTACTGTCGCCGACAAGCCATATTCTTCCTCGGCTGGCTATCGCATATTGCAGTACGTGGGCATCTCTCTGTATATTCATATCCATGCTGATTTTTCTGGTTATCTGCCCCTTGGCTCCCATTGACTCGACCTTAATCGTAAACGGGTTCGGGCGATAAAACCTGATTCGGAAAGTAGTGTCAGTCGAATCGAAGCTTAGAGGTTGTGTAATAACTTCTTCGGTTGTCTTAACGGCAGGCGATTTTCCGTCAAGCATGGTAGCCTCAACGTGGTCACAAAAAGTTGACCATGCTGCATCTGCCTGTGTTTCTGTGAGGGTTTTGGAGAAGGTGCTTCCTAAGTTTTCCGCAGTCGCAGCGATTCTTTTTGCACATTCAAGACCGGATTGCGCCGCGGCGAAGGCTGAATTGACTTTGTGCTGATTGCCGGCGATTTGGACGTTTGTCCCGGACAGAGTCGCCAGTGATACAGCTAAGGCTGCAAAAATGACCACGAATATCATGGAGATTATCAGAGCCGCGCCGCGATGCCTGTGGCAGGTGCGTTTTGAAGATTTCATCTTTGTTCCCTTTCGAATAAGGGTGGGGCAAATCGAAATCCAGGGCTTCTTCTAAGCGGTCTAAGCTCCAATTAAATTATAAGAAATACAGACCGGCCGGACAAAGAGGTTAGAGTGTTAGTGACCGATAAAAACAGCCATAGAATCAGACTGTGCTTTCCATTTCGGCAAAATATGAGCTGCGGGCAAAAGGCTCTGAGATTACCCAGCTAAAACCCACCTCTATGGCCTTTTGCCTCCAGAATTTGAATTTCTCGGGCCTGATGTATTCGACTACGTCCAATGAGTCTTTTGATGGCTTTAAGTATTGTCCGATAGTAATTCTGCTGCAGCCGACAATTCGCAAATCTTTTAATACCTGTTCGACTTCGCCGTCGTTCTCACCCAGTCCGAGCATTATTGAAGATTTTATCGGTGTCTCGGATAGTTGTTCCTTGGCGAGTTTAAGCAGATTTAGCGATAGTTCGTAATCACCTCCCGCTCGCGCTTTTTTATAGAGCGATGGAACTGTCTCGACATTATGGGAGAATACGAATGGCAGGGCGGATTTTAGGGTCTCAATCGCCTGCTTTTGACAATCACGAAAGTCCGGTACAAGTATCTCGAACTTCATGTGGCCGAGGCGATGCCGTACCGTATTGATGCAGTCTCTGAAATGTGATGCTCCACCGTCCGATAAATCATCACGGTTGACGCTTGTTATCACCAGATACTTAAGGTTCATCTTTTCGGCCATCTCTGCAATTCGAGCAGGCTCAGTCGGGTCGGGCGGCTGGGGTTTGCCCGCTGCGACCGAGCAGAATTTGCAGTTGCGGGTGCAGATATTCCCGAGGATAAGAACAGTAGCAGTCCCTTTGCTCCAGCACTGGCCTTTGTTCGGACAGTTGGCATTACTGCAGATAGTTTGCAGACCAAGCTCGTCGAGAACGCTGCTGGTATGGGCGTAGGTTTGGCCCGACCCGAGCGGCCGTTTCAGCCACGGGGGCAATTTGCGCGATTCGTGATTGTTTTCTCTGGCTTTCAGGAAAAGTGCCTGTAAAGTAATAAGGATAAACTTTTTTTGGTCGAATCCATTTGGGCTTTACTTCCGGTTTGTTCGAAGACGCTGGTCATTGCTACATCGTCCAGACCGCATGGTATGATATAATCGAATATGCTAAGGTCATTGTTTATATTGATTGCCATGCCATGACATGTAATACCCCTTGAGACACGTACACCTATCGAAGCTATCTTTTTTTCACCAATCCAAAGACCCGGATAACCCTTACGTCGACTGGCAACGACATTAAGTCCGCCAAGCAGTTCGATTCCGATTTCTTCGAGCGTCCTGATGTATTCGTTTATGCCGAGTCCCAGTTCCTTGAGGTTCAATATGGGATAAAATACAAGCTGCCCCGGATTATGAGCCGTAGTTCCGCCGCCTCTGCGGATTTCAACTACTTCGATTCCCTTCTCTCTAAGCTGCTCTTTTTCAACTCGCAGTCTATTTGCACTTTGGCGTGCCCCGAGAGTAATAACGGGGCTGTGCTCAACTATAAGTACCGTGTCGGATATTTCACCGATACGTCTTTTGTCTCTCAGTTCGTGTTGCTTAGTAAGTATTCGCCCGTAATCTACCAGACCGCAGTCTATTATTTCGAGTGTGCTTGTCGAACTTTCTTTTTTCGCTTTCGACATATTAAACTGCCTTTATTCTAAGCGACACATACAGCCCCCTTCCGGAGGCGTCTCAGCGATAGACAAACCATGGCTTTAACAAGCATCAACGCACAATGCTGGTATGCTCTGCATGAAAAAAACCGGGTCTTCCCGAATCAAGCTGCAAAATTAGACCCTTTTCCGGGTCGATACCGCTGCATGTGCCTGTAAACTTCTTCTTATTGTAAAGAATGGTGGTTCTTTGACCAAGCAGCAGGCTCAGATTGCCCCATGTATCGATGACCTGCTGAGCGTTTTTCTTTGCGATAATTAGCCAGTGTTCAATGCAACTCAGCAGCCGCCTTATCAGCACAACTCGGTCACAAACTGAGCCGGCTTCAATATCAATACTCGTTGCGATATCACATAGCTCGCTGTCAAATTCTTTTTGGTGACAGTTTATTCCGACCCCGAGGATGTAAGCTGTGATGTCGCCCGTCTGTCTCGATTCGAGCAGAATCCCCGCAACTTTTTTGTCGTTCAGAATAATATCATTAGGCCATTTGATTTTTGCCGCCGGACCAATCGCCTCGGCGACTGCCACAGCGCAGGTCAGTGATAGCAACTCTCCGCTCAAAGGTTCATTAATAAGCAACACCGAACAAAGGATACTGTCGCCGGCACCGCTTAGCCACTTGTTTTTACCACGTCCACGCCCACCCGCCTGCTCTTCGGCGAGAATGACTAAACCATCATTTTCTGTTGCGGTGGCGTATTCGGAAGCGATATCGTTTGTACTGCTGACCGAACTGAAAACAATGACTTTTTTACCGATGCGGTGGTTGTTTAGATTGGCCTTTATCTTATCAGGCTCAAGTCTGTCAGGCCGCCTCATTTCGTTTCTCTGTCAAGTCCGATGTCAACAGCCACTGCCGAGTGCGTAATGGCTCCGACTGCAATACGGTCAATGCCGCATTGGGCAATAGCTGAAACATTCGTCAGTGTAACGTTTCCGCTGGCCTCGAGCAGTGGTTTCTTTATTCGAGGTCCGAACATTTTTCTTTTCATCTCAACCGCGTGATTAAGCTGCCACTGCCCCATATTATCGAGCAGAACAATATCGATGCCGGGGATTTTAAGCACGTGGTTGAGCTGGTCGTCGACATGGTCAACCTCGACGGCGACAAACTTGGCGTGCTGTATCTTGCGTGCTTCCTCGATAATTTTCTTTAGCTTCGGATAGAAATTTCGGCCGAGTTGTGCAAGATGGTTATCTTTTATAAGCACAGCATCGTACAGACCAAGCCGATGGTTATAGCCTCCGCCACAGCGAACGGCATATTTTTCCAGCATCCGCCAGCCGGGCGTTGTCTTGCGGGTATCATAAATCTTCGCCCTTGTCCCCTGGACAGCACGCACGTACTTTCCAGTCGTAGTAGCCACGCCCGAAAGTCGTTGCAAAAAGTTCAGCAGTACCCGCTCGGCGCTGAGCATCGCCCGCAATGGTCCTTCGATGGTGCCGAGCCGACTGCCGACATGAGCGTTCTGTCCGTCTTTAATAAGTATCTTCAGTTTCAGCCGCTTGTCATACCTCTTCAGTATCTCAGCAGTGACGTCCATCCCGCACACTATAATCTCCTCACGCGAGATGATATGCGATTTGGCGTGAGTATCTTTCTTGAATAGAAGTTTGCTCGTCATGTCTTCGGAGCCGAGGTCTTCTGATATGGCGAGTTCGATAATCGGCCTTACCTTTTCAATATCCAGCTCTTTCATAGTCTCATCCGAAAATTAACAAAATTCTCTGACCGGGGATTTACCCCGAGCATCGGTCAAAGGATTATATCCGCAAAAGCCCTCGAAGGCCAATAAAAGTAAATGGCAAAAAACAATTACCGAACCGAGCCTTGATGAGCTATCTTTTATGTGTTCTGCGTCTTTTTGTACTTCTTTTTGCTGCGTCTTTTTTGGTCTTGCTGGCAATTAGCAATTCGGGCAGTTCCTTTAGCTCTTTCAACTGGTCACGCAGAAACGCCGCACGCTCGAAATCCAGAGCCTCCGCCGCTTCCAGCATCTCCCGCTCGATTTGCCCCGCCATCTCGACCCTGTCGAATTCCGTCTCCTCGAATCGCACAGCCTGCCGTGCGGTCTTCCTTGCTTTTATCTGCTCGGCCAAGCTCTGGCGTATCTCTTTCTTTATGGTCTCGGGCGTAATATTATGTTCTTTATTATATTCGAGCTGAATCTTCCTTCGCCGGTTGGTCTCATCAATCGCCTTTTGCATCGATTGTGTCACCTTATCCGCATACAGAAACACCGTAGCGTTAACGTTGCGAGCCGTCCTGCCGATAGTCTGGACCAGTGACGTCTGGCTCCGCAGAAATCCTTCCTTATCCGCGTCCATAATTGCAACCGCCGACACCTCCGGCAAATCCAGGCCTTCCCGCAGTAGGTTCACCCCGACCAGACAATCGAAATTACCGCTCCGCAAATCGCGCAGTATTTCAATCCTCTCGAGCGTATCTATCTCGCTGTGCAGATACCGACAGCGAAAACCTTCCCTCGATATATAATCCGCCAAATTCTCCGCCATTCGTTTGGTCAGCGTAGTAACAAGAACACGCTCCTTGACCTTGACCCTCTTTTCTATTTCCTTCAATAGATGCGGTACCTGCTC
>JASFHM010000061.1:0-6785 GCA_050123215.1 Phycisphaerales bacterium
CAGGTCGCAAGGTAATACAACTGAAACCCCAACAGTTACCGACAGATTTCATTTAGTTGCTCTAAGGTGAGTTCGCGGAGGTTATCTACTATAGCCTCGGCTGGTTTGAGCTCGTCGGCTGAGTAAGAAGTAGTCACCGCTACAGGGTGCATCTTTGCTGCTTCTGCCGCTTCCAGCCCCCATCGCGAATCTTCGATTACCACGCATTGCCCGGCTTCAATCGCTTCACTGCGTTTGGAGTTTAATCTCTCCATCGCCAGCAAAAATCCCTCCGGGTTGGGTTTGCCCTTTGTAATCTGGTCGGCTGATACTATCGTCTCGAAATAACCACGCATATCGGTCTTATCCAGAATCAACTCAATCTCACACAGCAGAGCACCCGAATAAATCGCAATCGCAATGCTGTTATCTTTTAATAGCTGCAGAAATCCCTCCACGCCCTCGATGATATTACTGTCGTTCTCTATCATCTCATTGAATATCTGCTTTTTACGTTCGGCCAGTTCCCCGGCTCTGTCGGTGCTGGCGCCAATCAGCTTTTCATTGATAAGTTGGTCGATTAAATCAAGGTCGGTCAAACCTAAGTATTTCCCGTAATAGCCCTCTTTGCTGATTTGGTAACCATATGGCTGCAAGGATTCGTTGAACGCGTTGAAGTGCATAGTTTCGGAATCGGTAATAACACCGTCAAAGTCAAAAATAACCGCACGAAGCATGAGATGATTTTCCTTACTCGATGGCGACAGGCTGAATGAGTCGCTGATATTCGCTGAAGGTTGATGTATCGCCTGAACAGATTATCTCAACTAATTGCTTAGTCTTCAGCGCACTCCTGGTAACATATCTGCGGGCGATAATTTTCTTGCGCTGCTTCATACTGATATTGGCCTGGTCGCTTTGGCCGTTCGCACCGGCCAGCGGCACGTCCATCTCGACCTTAGTCGAAGCCTGGCTGCAGAACAGATACCCGTTGATAATATCGATTGCTATATCGACAAGCGCTCTGCCGTACAGGTCCATATACTCGTTGCCTTTGTCTTTAACAAAGCCGATACACTTATTTAGCAGCAGCTCTGATTCTTTTAATATGTCAGTCAGGTCTTTAACATCCGCGTCAAAATCAGCTTGCGATAACACCCCTGTGATGAGCTTCTCCGCCGTCCCGCTGCACACACCGCGAACCGCCGCGATGATTTGCAACTGACTCGTTCCTTCGTATATTGTTGTTATCCTTGCGTCTCGCGCGTGCTGTTCAGACGCATAATCACGCATATATCCACTGCCGCCTAATACTTGTATCGAATCATAGCTAAGCCTGTTACACATCTCCGAGCAGTAATACTTGCTCATAGGCGTCAGCATGTCGGCGAATCGTTTGTATTTCCTTGCCTCACCCTTTAACTCTTTTGCTTTGTCTTTATCTTCAGGTGGATTCGTCTCGATCTGTTCGTTCAGGCACTGTGCGATATCTACAATTCGTGAAGTCTCATACAAAAGCGCCCGGCTGGCCTCGATGTCTATCTTCATGTCGATTAGCATGTCGCGCACCGCCGGGAAGTTCTCGATAGCGTTGCCGAACTGCTTTCTCGTCGAGGCGTAATCGCGAGCCACCCGATAAGCTGCTTCTGCGATACCTAATGACTGACCGGCTATTCCTATCCGTGCGCCGTTCATCAGGCTCATTACATATTTGACTAACCCCCGCTGCCTTTCACCGATGAGACGGCAGGGCGTATTATCGAAAAAGATTTCGCACGTCGGCGAACCATGAATACCAAGCTTGTCTTCCAGCCGTCTTATATGAACCGTTGGCCCTCTGTCACACACAAAAAGACTCAAGCCCAGCCCGCCCGAACGGTCCGGCTCACTGCGAGCCATCACCAGTAATACTTCACCGCATCCGTTGGTGATGAATCGCTTCACACCGTGCAGAAACCATTCACCTTTTTCATCCTGGAATGCCTTGAGCTTCACCGCCTGCAAATCGCTTCCGGCATCCGGCTCAGTCAAAACCATCGCCCCGGTAACTTTGCCCGCCGCGAAATCATGTAGATAATCCTGCTTAATTTCCTCATCGGCAAAAGCATTTATAGTCTCTGCTATTCCCTGCAGACCGAAGATATTCATCAGTGCCGCGTCTGCCCGCGAGACAATTTCAATCGCCGCCGAATAAATCACATTCGGGAAATTCAGTCCGCCGAACCGATGAGGCAGCGTAAAGCCCATCACTTCCGCCTTGCCCAGCTTGTCGATAGACTCAGCTATACCGTCGGCGTACTTGACGCTGCCGTCTTCGCAAAGCGTATTGCCCTGGCGGTCGATATCTTCCGAACGAGGCGCGATAAAGTCGCCGCTCAATTCACCTAACGATTCCAGCACCATCTCATAATTTTGTATGGCCTCTTGGGCGTCAGCCGGTGCGCTATCGAAATCCTTGGCGAACTTAAAACCCTCTTCCTTCAGCTCGGCAATCTGAGCCAGATTGATATGCCTTAGCAGAAATCTGATGTCGTCGTTATCGGTAAAGAAATTAGCCATCGTCTATCCCGTTACGAACCTGCTGTTACCACCTCTTCCTTGATAGTCTTTTCCTTTAGCGCCTTTATCATCAGCGGCACGACCTCATTAAGGTCACCCAGTATCTTATAATGTGCGATTTGGAATATCGGTGCTTCCGGGTCGTTGTTGATGGCGACTATTTTCTGGCTCTCGCCCATACCCGCCTGATGCTGTATCGCTCCGCTGATGCCGACCGCTATGTACAAACTCGGCCGGACCGTTGTCCCAGTCTGGCCGACCTGATGGTCGTGGTCGATAAAGCCCAAATCCACCGCTGCCCTGGTCGCCGCCGGTGCCGCACCCAGTGCATTCGCCAAATCCCATATCAGCTTGAAATTATCTTTGCTTCCGACCCCCGCGCCGCCTGCTACTATCACCCTCGCTGCCTTAAGGTCCACCTTTTTAACACGCTGATGCTCGTCGATTATCTCAAGCGGCAAATCAGCCTTGGTCAGTTGTGCCTTTTCATTAATTATTTGACCTTCTCTGCTAACGTCCGGCTCAGGCATCGGCATCACGCCCTCACGCACCGTCGCCATTTGAGGCCAGCGGTCATAGTTGATGATAGTCGCGATAATATTTCCGCCGAAAGCAGGACGTACCTGAAATAGAAGATTCTTATGAACCTCACCGTTGCCGACCGCTTTATGGTCGCCTATCTGCAAATCCGTACAGTCCGCCGTCAATCCCGCCTTTATCGTACTTGCTATTCGCGGTGCCAAATCACGGCCTGCAATCGTCGCGCCGTAGACTACAACCTGAGGCCGGTACTTTTCAATCAGCCCGCAGATGACCTTCGCATAGCTGTTCGTCTGATAGTGCTCCAGCAACGGATGCTCGACGAGATAAACCTTGTCCGCACCGTACTGAATGAGTTTGGTTGTAAGCCCGCTGACGTTATCACCCGGCAGCACCGCCGCCAGTTCCACGCCGAGTACATCCGCAAGATGCCTCGCCTTGGACATCAACTCAAGCGGCGTATCCTCCAGCTTACCTCTGTGCTGTTCAGCAAAAACCCAGACTTCGCCGTCTCTGTTAACATCAATCATAGCAAACAGTACCCTCTTGCTTCCGATTTATAATTGCTGACAAACAAGCTAATAATACCGTGCCCCGGAGAATCGGGGCACGGTATTATAATTGTCTTTTGCAGAATCCTTAGAATCTGCGTCGGCCTCCGCCTCCACCGCCGCCGCGTCCGCCGCCACGACCACCAAAACCGCCGCCGCTGCGGCCGCCGCGACCACCACCACGACCACCTTGCGGTCTCGGACGCGCCTCGTTAACGTTTAGCGCCCGGCCTTTCAAATCCTGGCCGTTCATCCCGGTAATTGCTTCATCGGCTTCGCTTTTCGTCGGCATCTCTACAAAACCGAAGCCTCGTGATTCGCCGCTGAACTTGTCCTTTATGATGTTGACGGTTTCGACTTGGCCGAAAGCTCCGAATGCCTGCCGTAAATCATCATCTGTCACGTCGCGCGACAAATTACCAACATAAATATTCATTTCAAATTCCTTTCCCGGCCGTAACGCACGGCCACAAACATTATTTATCTTTCAGCAGGGTCTAAAAGCGTCAACACTGCTCACGCAATAATCTTGTCCTTTATAAGTTCGCCGAGCATCTGGGAAACTCCTTCCTGTGTCGGCTCGACGTCTTTACTTTCTTTCGCCGCCAATACAATACTTTGGATCCGATGCACTTTCGTCGGCGAGCCGCTTCTGCCGCACCAGTTAAGGTCCGCCTCCAGAAAATCCAAATCCCACTGCTCGATTAGCAACCCGTTGTCTTTCAGCTCGTTGATTTTTCTTTCTGCGAGCTGCCCAATCGTATCATCATCCGCGTCAGGGTTTTCCTGTCGCAGTTTTTGTTCGGTCTCAATCGCTGTCGTTGCATTTTTATACTTCATCATTTTTTTAGCCGCCGCAACGCGGGGTTCATTCGCATCACCCGTCACCGTCAAAAGCACCGGCAGCTTCGTCCGCACCTGCTGCCAACCGTTGCCGATATTCCGCTGGGCCGTTATCTCATCGCCGTCCAGCCCAATCAGCTCCTCGACGTAAGTAATCTGCGTAATGCCCAGCTTCTCTGCCAGTTGCGGCCCGACCTGTGCCGTGTCGCCGTCAATTGCCTGTCTGCCGCATAGTACGATATCATAGTCGAGTTGTTTCACCGCGCAACTGATTATATAACTTGTTGCCAGCGTATCACTCGCCGCGCATCTTCTATCTGTTATAAGGATAGCCTTATCCGCGCCACGATACAGTGAATCACGCAACACCGCCACCGCTGCCAGCAGACCCATCGTTATCACCGTAACACTCCCGCCGTGCTGCTCTTTTATCTGCAGAGCCAGCTCAAGAGCGTTTAGGTCTTCGGGATTGAAAATGGCGGGCAGCGCGGAACGGTTAACGGTACCGTCGTCGTTCATGGCCTTTCCGGTTATCCTTTTCGTATCCGGAACCTGTTTTATAAGAACCACGCAATTATAGGCCACTGTTTCCTTCCATTTAATTTACTTCTCTATTCTTTTTCTCAAAACCGCAAGATTCTACCCATATTCGGCCACAGGTCAAGTCCAAATCTAATCCTCCCAAGTCGCCTCCTTCGTCAGTGAACCGATTTTATTGTATGTTCTTTATTTACTGTGTGTTCTTTATTAAGTTCTTCTAATGTCTCCGCCACGATTTCATCAATCAATTCTTTAACGGAAACTATTTTGTTTATTCGCGATACGTTACTGCCCGCGAACACCACCGCATTATCAATGTCGCCGTCCACCGCGTTAATCAACGCCTTCGCTATACAGTATTGAACCGTCGACGGGTCGCACGTCCGCAGGCACTGATAAACACAGTTAAATTGTTTTCTTTCACCGCGAAGTATTTCCTCCAGAAACTTTGTCCGTATTGCTTTCGCCGGCATACCCACTGGGCTGTGTATAAACACAATATCATCTTCACCTGCGTCCAGATAGCACTGCTTAAACGCATCCGACGCCGTACACTCGTGCGTCGCTACGAACCGAGTCGCGATTTGAACCCCCTTTGCTCCAAGCCGTAAAAACCGCGCCACGTCTTGACCGTCGAATATACCGCCCGCCGCGATAACGGGAATACTCGTGTCGTACTTCTGCTCGTACTCACCCACAAGTTCCAGTATCTCTTTTACCGAATTTTCGAGTATCGGCTCGGTCCGCATCTTATCCTTAAGTGCTTCCAGCTCTTCGAACCGATACCCTCCGATATGCCCGCCTCCCATCGGTCCTTCGACAACAAACGCATCAGGTAGCCGGTCGTAACGTCTCTTCCACGTATTAAGCAGCAGCTTCGCCCCGCGAGCCGATGCTACTATCGGTATCAGCTTTATCGAAGACTTGCCTGCAAACTCGGGCAGGCTGACAGGCAGACCCGCACCCGAAATAATATAATCAACATCTTCCTTGGCCGTCGTTCGGACCAAATCCTCATAGTTACTCAACGCAACCATAATATTGACGCCGATTGCCCCGTCACTCATCTCTCGCGCAAGCCGAATCTGCTTTTGAAGGTGTTCGCGAGATGCTTTTGGAACGTTTGCGCGGTTCTCAGCCGTATCAGGAGAAAGGCCGACGCTCGCTATTGTGCCCCCGCATCCGCAATTCGCGACCGCTGCCGCTAATGGTGCTATAGATACCCGCACCCCCATACCGCCCTGAATGATAGGGATTTTTATCTTCAAATCCCCCATCACTAGGGGCTCTAATTTATCGAGCATGATGTATCCTTAACTATGCAATCTTATCCAAAACCGCCAATTAACCCTATATTAGCCTGTAAGTCAACATTTTTTATGATACGCCCCCAGGTTAACATCGAGCCATAAAATTTGATATGTTTGCGGACAGGCTACAGTGTTTGTATAATACCCGCCAAGGAAACTTGAGGAATATTGGATTTTCTGCTTGTCGTTCTTCCGGAAAATCAGTTAACCGCCGTTGCCTTATTAGGCCGATTCAACGAAAGGAGCCGATATGTCTGAACCGGAAAATAATCCATCCGACGACCACATGGATTTCCTGAAGTCCGACTTCGCACAAAGCTTCACGCAGATGCGCCACTACGATGACCAGATTTTTGAGGCATGTAAATTTGTAATGGTTGTATATTCCGGCATCGCCGGAGCTGCTCTTGGAATACACAAATATGGCTTGGAAAAGAAACTTGAACTTTCGCTACCCGCCGCC
>JASFHM010000062.1:0-6776 GCA_050123215.1 Phycisphaerales bacterium
GGCTGGGGCAGGGAATTCATTTATGAGCTTTATCCTGAAGATGGCTCGGCTTTCAGGATAGTCAGCTATGGCGCCGACGGCGAAGAAGGTGGTGAAGATTACGATGCGGACCTGTCCAGCAGAGATGCGAATTGACACGAAGTGCCGGCGGGGCTTTACGCTGGTCGAAGCGATGATTGCCCTGGTGATAGCATCGCTTATGGTCGGTATGGCAATGCTCAATCTGCAGGGGACTTTTATAAGGAGTACCTTCAGAGGACAGGTGCATGATTTTGTTTCTACATTGCAGTTAGCGGCTCGCTCGGCGGCCGAAACCGGCAGAAGATACGAAGTAATAATCGATTTAGTTGAGCAGGTGTATGTGCTTCGCGAAATTACCTCGCCGGATTTGGCTGAGATTTTGGAAGAAGAGATAATCGTCGAGAATGAGTTTGGTGACAATTGCCAGGTTGTGTATGTCTTGTTTGATGATTTGGTCGAGACCAATGAAGACCATCAGATAGCTAAGTTTCGAGCGGGCAGGACCGGCTGGCAAAACGGTGGCAAGATAGTGCTGCTGGACAGAGATGATAATCCCTATACAGTTGTGGTTGACAGGATGAGCCGACTTGTCAGATTGGAAATCGGCGAGGTAGATATATTGATGCCGAAGCGTAAAGATGAAGTGCCGTTTTAAGAACAACCTGTTTGAAAGGAGTTGCTCCGGAGGCTTTAGCTTGGTCGAAGCGGCTGCGGCTCTCGTAATACTTGGACTTATATGTTCGGGGGTGCTGGTGGTTATTAACCGTGCTATGGCGGCAACGGTGGATTCCGCGCAGCGGATGCATGCGTTCGAAGTTGCACGAGAGAATATGGAGAAGGTGCTTGTTTCCGACAGTGTTTCTGAGAAGGTTGAATACGGATAC
This sequence comes from Phycisphaerales bacterium, assembly GCA_050123215.1. Lineage (GTDB taxonomy): Bacteria > Planctomycetota > Phycisphaerae > Sedimentisphaerales > Anaerobacaceae > CAYMOE01. Next base: position 906 of record JASFHM010000062.1, read on the forward strand.
AGCGAAAGGTATCCGGATATTCAATGGACAACAAAAATCGAGACTTTTTATGAGCCGGTAGATGACAAGATGTGGGTTCAGGCAATTTGCTCGGCTGCGTATACAGATTCAAAAGGCGAGCCTGCTGAAGTGGAGCTGACGCATTGGCTCACCAAGCTAAGTGACAAACAAGTCGAAAAAGTTATTGCTGGCCGGGGACAGATGCAGAAATTCCTGGACCTGGGGCGCTTAATGGGCGATATTTTGGGCTTTCCATCTGAAGAGGACATAAATGGCCTCTAATCGATTTCGAAATACAGGTTTTTCATTATTAGAGTTGCTGGCTGCGCTCGTGATAGGCACGACGGTATTGGTTGCGGCAGTCAGTGTTTATAACCGGATGCAGGCTTCTGCCCAGACGCTCGAAAACAAACTTGCAGGAGGTGGTCTTGGTGATGAGATTCTCCAGCGTATCGCGGAAGACCTTGACAAGATAGTTGCTCCTGTCTCCGATTCCGAAACTGCGGACACGAACATCTCAATCAAGAATAGATACGACAACCTGTATCGTTCAGCCCAGCTTGTCATCACACGGACCTATTATGATAGTAAGAACAAAAAGCAGACGTTTGAGCAGATAGTATGGCAGAGCAATTATGATTACGATACCGACAGCCTTGCACTTTACAGAAGCCATTCGGGAATAGTCACCGAAGATATGCTGCTGGATTCGGAAAAGGAAGATTGGGAGAAGGAACTTTTTATTCCCATAACGGCGGGACTTACTTACTTTGCAATAGAAGTTCCTAAAGGCGACAAAATGCTGGAATCATGGACGAGTGCGTCTTTGCCGGGAGGTGTTGTCATAACGCTGTCATTTGCCGAGCCTTACCAGGCGGTTGACGGGAGCCTCGTAATTGAAGATACGGACAGGTTGAGCCGTACAATTGCAATCGACAGAACCAGGCAGATTAAGTTCGTTTATGTGCCGCCTGAATTTGACCAAAACGACCTTATGCTGGACATGAATGATATTGATATGAACGACCTTGATATAAACGACTTGGGTCTGGAGGACCTGGGTCTCTTTAACGATGGTGATTTTGATAAAAATGACTTCTTGTTTTAAAAATCCGGTGCGTAGTTCGAGGCGGCGAGGTGTCGTTTTGCTGGTTGTTCTGGTGCTGCTTGTAGTTCTGTCGATGCTGGGTTATACACTGAGCTCGAAAGTTTCCGCTCAGCTCCATCGTCAGCAGTATATGATTGATTACCAGAACGCTCAGTACGCTCGTGATTCGGCGATAAAGTACGCTCTGTCCACTTTAGCTGATATGAATAGTCCGGATTTGGTTGCGCGTCCGAATGAACCTGATTTTTCCGACATGTTTCTTATGACCGAAACTGAGCTGCGGGATGTTCTGTCGGATTGGGCTCAGCGTATGTCGGCTGAGCAGGCTCAGAAATACATGAATTTGAAAACGAATTTGTCTGCCGATATAAATGGTCTCGGTGATGTTAACGATATTAACGACATCAATGATTTGACTATGCTCGATGCTGCGGGTGTGGATTTTAATGATGCGAATCTTCTTGAGATACCCGGGCCTTATGGAACAAGATGGCCGTTGGTTATACCTGTTGTAGAACTCAAAGTCGGGACAGCGTCGGTTACAATAGAACTTCATGACGAAAATGCCAAGTATCCGCTGGGCTGGGCGATGCTGGATGAACCGGAGATTCAACGCGAAGCCAAGGCGGGATTTGACACATTTTGTGAGTGGATGGATGTTAATCGCGTAGACGTAATGGAAATGGAAGACCAGTTAGCTCAATTGAATGAGAAAAAGCAGTATAAGTTGAAGTTTGAGGAAATAAAGCAGGTCAAAAAAGAGAAGGTTAAAGTTCCTCGGACCGCGCGTTCGAGAAGGACACGCCGTAGCCGCAGGCGGACGCGGACCCGCACCAAGACGACCGTTACGAAGATACCAGCCACGGTACATATTATGGATTTTGCGAAATTGTTTAACAGCTCACTGGTCGATACCGAGACTCTCGCCAAGCCCACTATAGCCAGCGATGACAGAAAGGAATCGGCCCTGAAGTATATTGGTTTGTGGGGTTCGAACAAGGTAAATATCAACAGCGCTCCTCGGCAGGTCCTGGAGGCGGCATTTGTGTTCGGCGGCGATGCACAGGAAATAGCCCAGGAGATTATTGAAAGAAGGCGTATCGAACCTTTTGAAGATGTCAATGACCTGAAGCGGTCATTATTCAGATATTCAGATTCTATTGAAAAATGCAAAGATTTTGTAGTCGCACACAGTGATTTCTTTACAATTAGGGTGACAGCGGTCAGCGGCGTGGCCAGGGCCTCTGCTGTTGTTGCGATTAGAAGGACAGAAAATCAGTATCAAAAGATAGCGGTATTTGCCGGCTGACATTTTTGATGAGGTTTAAACTTTGGACGGCCAGAACATATTAGGAATATATCTAAATGCCGATAGCGCCACGGTGGTATGTCTGGATTCACGAGGGCCTCGCGCTAAGGTGCTGGACTGTTTTAGCGTCTCTGTCGAATCGGACCAGCAGCAAAGCCAGCCCGGCTGGCAGGAGCTGGTTAGTTTGATTGGGCAGCAGTGCTCGCAGAAAGAAATTACTTTTTCCGAAGTTGCAGTGGCTTTGGACTGCACGATATTTATGCAGCATGACGTGCACAGCAGTTTTGATTCGGCAAAGCAGGTCGCCGCGACTGTTCGGTTCGATACTGAAGAGGCGCTTGCTACAGATGTGAGTGATGTGGCCATCGGCTTTGAAATGATGACGAGCGGCGAAGAAGGCTCCGAGCTTAGCGTTTTTACGGCCCAGAAGAAAATATTATCTGAAATCATAACTGCACTTGCCGGCAGTAATCTTGACCCGGTTAGTATCGAGCCGGATGTGATTTGTCTTTCGCGACTTGCCCGGACAAGGTTAAGCACATCGGCAGCGCAAAGCGATGAGTCTCTCTTTGCGATGCTCTCTCGCCGAAACGGTTACTTTATAGCAGCCGGTTCCAGGCGGTTTGAGAGAACATTTCTGATTGGAGCCGAGCAAAACCGGACGGACCTGCTCGCCGGGCAAGTGCCGGTGACAACGGCCTTGCTTGGAACAAGTGAGCAAATCAATCGGCTTGAAGTGTTGGATTCTAATAATTCCGTCGACATCTCACAACTTCGGCAATCGCTTGGTATAACAGCGGAGCTTATCGATTTGGCCGAGTTGGAATTGTTGCAACAACAATTGGACGAACGTACCGACATAGTTGAGTTCGCAGTTGCTTACGGCGCGGCAATTGGCGAAGCGGACAAAGAGCAAACAACAAATTTCCGCAACGACTATATGCCGTACATGGGAAGAAAGAGGCGTCTCGAAAAGACGCTGAAGTTTGTCAGCGTCTCGGTTGTCGTGGCATTAATTGCGCTCGGTTTGAATTTACAGATGCAGTTGGCGCAAAGGAACAAACCAATCAGGCAGTTGCGTAAGAATCTGGCCCAGGACTATTCAGCGGTTATGCTTGGCAAAAAGATGCCCGGTAGCACGACTGAAGCGGTCAGGAAGCTCGGCAGTGAATTAAGACGAATTAAAAGCATAAAGAGTGGTCAATTAAGCAGCACAGGTGAGGGAGGAATTTCGGCTAAGCTTGCCCTGATACTTGAGGCGTTCAACGACAGCGCTAAGCAGACCAATTTGAACATAGAGCGGGTTTCGGTAACTGCAAAGAGCATAACAATCACAGGTGATACCTCCAGCCGGTCTAATACGCTTAAGATGCTCAAGGAAATAAAATCGCGTATGGTGGTGCAGCAGGAACGATTGGGCAGCAAGGACAATCGTGATACATTCAGTGTAACGGTTGTACCAAAGAAGAGGGAAAGATAATAATGAAAGATATATTTAGAGAATCAGCTTTTTACTATATTGCGATTCCGGTGGTTGTTGCTGTTTGGCCATTGTTGGTTTGGCAGGTATATCTGCCGCGTACAGCAAAAAACTGGCAGGTCGAAGAGAAAAAGTTCGACGAAGCACGGGATTTGATGAGTCAGATACTCGATTTAGACCGCGAGCGGCTCGACTTTAAAAACACAAAAGGCAGAGACAAGTTTGACTATACTGTAGCTGTAGATACAGCTGCACGTAAAGTGGGAATACCTTCGGCTAATTATACTATCAGTTCCAAACCAATTCGAGGCAGCGGGCGGAACAAGACCCAAAATTGCCAGGTGGGTATCGGCGAAGTCGATATTGTTCGCTTTTCCAGATTTCTATCTAATATTCAGACGACATGGGCGTCTTTGCAATGTGAGAAGGTCACGCTGACCAGGAGAAAAGGATTGCCGGATGCCTGGAAAGTGGATATGACTCTCAAATACTATTACTGAGCCGTCAGACTTGCCTTTATCGGTCATTGTACAACTCTACCCCCCAACAAGCTGAAAAAAAGCTATTTTCAAACCCCGACATACTATATGTTGTGTATTACCCAATTTGCGTAGCTTACCTGCCAAAACCGGATTTCGACGATTAGATAGCGATGTTGCTGCAAGGCTTTTTCAGCATTGTTATAAGGGATTTCCTGGGCTTGATACGTAAACATTTATCATGAAGCTAGTTAGATGAGGTATAAACTTTTCTAAAGTTTTCTCGGCAACGGTGTCGATAACAACATTGTTAAGCGTGTTCGGGCCTCTTAAAGGATTACGGGGGCATACAAGATATAGTAGTTATGGGCCGTTAGGCGAGAAAAAGGATTAGGTAGCCGGCGGTGACGGAGCAAAGTAACAAACATGCCAAGTTCCGACTACACAGAGCGTTTGGAAGTGGAAAAGGGATGCTCCAGGACCGAGTACCTCGGTGAAAACCTGGTTGCCGACAATGACTTTCTGATTGAGCAAATCCTTGAGAACGTTAATAACACGCCGTTAGGCCAGGTTTTGAAGAGAATAGCTTCTCTGCCGGAGGTAAGACAGGAGAAAGTGCTTGATGTAAGGCGCAGCCTTGCCGATGGCAGGTACGATTTGAATGACCGCTTGGATATGGCGCTTGACAGGGTTCTGGAGGAACTAACGGGTTAAGTTCGTTGTTTTTGAAGACGGGCTAAACCTTCAGATGCTAAATACGGACACTTAAACGTTAACTACGGCGCGTCTTTGGCACTGCAACCTCACGTAATTATTTCCGGGACTTCATCGTCTGGTTCGTCCATATCGGCAGGTTTATAACCAGGCTGCTTTGACCTTTCTAACTCCTCTTCAAAAGCGACGACAACCTTTTCCTGTATCCTTTTGCGACATTCGGCGTTTATCGGATGAGCGATATCGGCGTGGAGTTTCATTCTGCCTTTAACGTCCTTTCTGGAGCGATTTTCAGGCAGTTGGGCGCCGCAGTTATTGCAGTATTTGGCCCGCAGGTGGTTTTTGCCTCCACATTTTTCACAGTGGTCGGACATTTTCCTTGAGGGCATGGCTACAAAGTAACCATTTGTGCCTTCAATAATCTTTATGTCGCGGACCACAAACTCATTGTCCATAGTCACCGAACAGAAGGCTTTTAATCTGTCATCTTTGTTGTTGACTAATTTGACTCTTACCTCGCTGATTTCCATTATCTATATCCTCGCCTAAATGCTTACCATCTATTGTTAGTTATGATGACGCACCTACACAGGTTCCTCTGCGCGAGTTGCTGTTGATACTCCACAGCCTTCCCTCCCCGAGGATTTTCGATAACGTAGTACATAGCTGAACCACTACCGCTCAGACACAGTGGCCTCATACCCATAGATTCGACCTGAGCTTTCAATTCAGCAAGCTCTCTATGCAGTGAAAAGCAACTGTCCTCAAGCATATTTGCGCA
>JASFHM010000063.1:0-6732 GCA_050123215.1 Phycisphaerales bacterium
TATAAATTACGTACTGGACAACAGAGATGATTACGGTGAAGTAAGTATCCTTTTAGGAACAAAGTGTTTCACTCAGCGATTTTTCCATTCCGAATTAGAGCAGTGGACAGCCCGGGACGACGTGCACTTTTTGGAGACTGTAGACGAAGCTCACGATTGCTGGAACGGCAATGTCGGAGTCGTAACAACACTTATCCCGAAGATAGAAACTGAACTGTCGTCGGCACAGGTTTTAATCTGTGGCCCGCCGGTAATGTACAAATTCGTGCTCATGGCACTGCAGGAAAGTGAAGTCCCAAAGGAAAATATCTATCTTAATCTCGAAAGAAAAATGAAATGCGGCGTGGGCAAATGCGGGCACTGTCAGATTAACAATTTCTACGCGTGCATTGACGGTCCGGTATTTAGGTACAGTGATTTGAATATAGCGCCGGAGGCGATATAGCATGAGTAAACCAAGAGTAGCGATTTTCGATTTTGCATGTTGCGAGGGTTGTCAGCTCCAGATTGTCAACCTCGAAGAGGAGCTTCTGGATTTGGTCGGCGCTGTGGATGTGGTAGAGTGGCGTGAAGCTATCAGCGACCAGAGCCATGAATATGACATCGCTATTGTAGAAGGCTCGATAACCCGCCCTGAAGATGAAAAAAGGGTCGAGATAATAAGAAGCAGGGCCAAGATTCTTATCGCACTGGGTTCTTGTGCTGCAATTGGCGGAATCAATAAGTTGAAAAACAATTTCGAGCTGGATGAGGTCAAAGAATGCGTTTACGGTAAGGACGCAACTATGGCCCATCTGGGAACGGCTATGACAAAGGCGGTCGATGAAGTGGTCGAGGTAGACTATAAGGTCCACGGCTGCCCGATAGACCGTAAGGAATTTACATACATAATTCGCTCGCTGCTGATGGGCAAAAAACCCGAGATTCCGGAATGGCCTGTCTGCGTCGAGTGTAAGGCTAAGGGCAATCCATGTCTGTGGCAGTACGGTCAGGTCTGTCTGGGGCCGATTATCCGGGCGGGCTGCGGAGCGAGGTGTCCTTCATCGGGATTCAGATGCTTCGGCTGTCGCGGGTATATCGATGACCCGAACGTCAACGCCGCTAAAGATGTTATTGAAAAATTCGGTTTGAGTGTTAAAGAACTCAAAGAAAAGATGATTCTTTTTGGAACGGGATATAAACCTACCGATGAGTAAAGACCTTAATATCAATGTCAAGCATGTGACCCGCGTCGAAGGGCACGGTAATATCGCCGTCAACGCAAAGAACGGCAAGATTGAGAAAATCGAATGGCAGGTTCCCGAGGCACCGCGATTCTTCGAGGCTATGGTTCGTGGACAAAGCTACGAAGACATTCAGGTAATCGTCAGTAGGATATGCGGAATCTGTTCGATTACACACTCACTGGCCTCGACAAAAGCGGTAGAAAAAGCCCTCGGATTAGAAGTTTCCGAGCAGAGCGATGCTATCAGGATACTGATGCATTACTCCGAGCAGTTGCAGAGTCACATTCTGCATATCGGATATCTGGCCGTGCCGGACTTTTTCGGTGCGACATCAGTAGTTCCGCTGGTTCCTGTAGCAACTGATGCGGTCAAAACGATTGTCAAAATTCACAAAACAGCCAACGAGTGGTCGGACCTTATCGCAGGACGGACAACACACCCGGTAACTATTAAGCCGGGCGGCTTCACAATGATTCCGACCGAAAAACAGTTCAGGGAGTTGCAAGAGCGATTAAAAGACACGTTAAAAGATTTAGCTGCTGTCGCTGATGTTATTCTTGGTGTTGCTGAAAACATTCCCGATTTCACACGCGAAACCGAATATATATCTTTGAAACAGGATACCCCCCCTACCTATACATTCTATCACGGCGGCATTACTTCGACCGACAACGGAGATGAGGTTCTCCCAATTGAAAAATGGCATAGCGTAACCAACGAATACGTTAGCCCGCAATCTACCGCCAAGTGGACTAAATGGCACCGTGATGCTTACGCGGTTGGTGCGCTCGCTCGTTTCAACAATAATTACGAACTGTTAACGGACTCAGCCAAAAGCATAGCCAAGAAATTCAGCCTGGAAAAAGGCTGCTGCAATCCATATATGAACACAATTGCACAGCTCATCGAGTGCGTACACGTGGTGGATACAAGTATCGAAATGATTGACGAATTGCTTTCAAAAGGGCTGAAGCAAGAAAAGGTCACCAGCAAACCAAAGGCAGGCAAAGGCTCCGGCTGCGTCGAAGCGCCTCGCGGCATATTGTTCCACGAGTATGAGTTCGACGCTAAAGGCAAGTGCGTCGGCGGCGATATTTGCATACCTACCAATCAAAACCACGCGAATATCCAGAAGGATTTCGAGAAGCTCGTGCCGGAGATTATCGACGAGGGGCAAGACAGCGTTAGACAGAAGCTGGAAATGCTGGTCCGGGCATACGACCCGTGTATCTCCTGCTCAACCCATATGCTTAATGTGCAGTTCGTCCATTAGCCATCCATTTCCATGAACAAAGAAGTAGCAGTTTTGGGAATCGGCAATATTCTGATGTCCGACGAGGGCATCGGGCCCCGGCTCATCGAAAAACTCAACGCCTGCAACGAAAATTTTCCTTTCGCTGAATTTATAGATGTCGGCACACGGTCAATGTCTCTGCTGCACCTTATGGCCAACCGTAGAAAGGCAATTATTGTTGACTGTGCATTGATGGGCACAAGTCCGGGTACGATAAAAAGATTCACACCCCAGGATGTATCGAGCATTAAGCAGCTCAGACACTTTTCACTGCATGAAGCGGATGTGCTCGGCATAATCGAAATGTCCCGCCGGCTCGGTCAGTGCCCGAAGGATATCGTAATCTTCGGCATCGAGCCGAAAAGCATTGAACTGGGACAATCGCTTAGCAATACGCTTTGGTCAAAGCTCAGCAACTACACCCAGACCATATGCCGGGAACTCACCTGTGACTAAGCCCTGCCTATGGACTTCAGATACCTCTTGGACTTGCGAAGACCCATTCTCGACGCTTTTTTCTTGACGGCGTCGGTCTTTCGGCCGAGCTCTTTGGCTATCTGGGCAGTAGGTGTATTGGGGAAGTGTTTTTTCAGCAGGTTGAGGTCGCTTGTACTCCAGAGGCCTTTTAGACGTCTTTTTCTGGTGGTTTTCTTTTTAGCTTTTCTCTTCCTTGCGGCTTTTTTCCTCTTTGCCATGTTCGACTCCTTCAATCAAAACATACTCGCTCGAACAGTTGTCCCTCAGCCTCGATGAAATGAGTTTCCAAGAACAATGTACGAGCGGCATTTAAGGCTGTCAAGTTTTTTTCACCTTTTTGGGTAGCAAAATTTAACTCTTCTGTCACTGCTTGATAAAATAGGCGGTTCTTTACAAAAGAATTGTCCGGGTTATACTGAATCTCAACTATGAATCAGAACAAAGGAAATTCCGTTGGTATCGTAGAAACCCATACCGTTCGCCTGGTGGAACCAGGTAATCCCCTACAGTTAGCCTGTGGTAAGAGCCTGGGGCCGATTGACGTTGCTTACGAGACTTACGGGCAGCTTAACGGCAATGCGGACAATACGGTGCTTATTTGTCATGCTTTAAGCGGCAATGCACACGCCGCCGGCAAGAACAACCCCGATGACAAAAAACCCGGCTGGTGGGATTCAATGGTCGGACCCGGTAAAGGAATTGACACCAACAAATACTTCGTAATCTGCTCTAATTTTCTGGGCGGTTGCTCGGGAACCACAGGCCCATCGTCAATCAATCCCTTGACCGGAAAACCATACGGGCTGGAATTTCCTGTTATCACCATAGCAGATATGGTCAAAGTCCAGAAGCTTTTGCTTGATAAACTAGGTATCAAGCAGTTACTGGCTGTTGTCGGCGGCTCGATTGGCGGAATGCAAGTCCTACAATGGACTATAGATTACTCGGATTTCGTAAAGGCCGCGATACCTATAGCAACTACCAGTCATCTTGGCGCACAATCGATAGCCTTTGATGCAGTCGGCCGAAACGCAATTGCAGCAGACAGCAACTTCAACCAAGGCCAGTACCATCACGGTCCCGCACCAGCCAGGGGATTGAGCATCGCACGGATGATTGGGCATATTACCTATCTTGCCGAAGAGGGTATGCGAAGCAAGTTCGGCAGGAACCTGCGAGGAGCTGAAGACTATAAATACGAATTTGACCCTGAATTCGCCGTCGAAACGTATCTTGACTACCAAGGCCAGACGTTCGTCGAAAGATTCGATGCCAACAGCTATCTTTACATCACAAAGGCGTCAGACTATTTCGACCTTGAGAAGGATTACGGCGGACTCGACAAGGCATTTGCCAATATTAATTCCAAGTTTTTGGTAATCAGCTTCAGCAGTGACTGGTTATTTACGCCTGCTCAATCCGAAGAAATTGTTAATGCCCTGGTAGCTAACAGAAAGGATGTTAGTTACTCAAACATCGAATCTTCGTACGGGCATGATGCGTTCCTGCTGGAAAACGATATGCTCGGCAAGCTCATTCCGTGTTTTCTCGACGCAACTCACAGACCGGGCATCGCCCGTAAATGCGCCGCAGTCGAGCAACATCAATCACAAGAATCCGCCTGGCGACATCGAGTCGACTACGAGCTGATTGAAGCTCTTATCGAGCCCGATAGCAGGGTCCTTGATGTCGGCTGTGGCAACGGTGAATTGTTGGCTCGTTTGACAGTCGACAAAAAAATCCGAGGCGAAGGCATCGAATTCAATCAAAATTCAGTTCTTGACTGCGTCTGCCAGGGTATATCTGTAATTCAGTATGATATCGAACGGGGATTAGCTGCTTATGAAGATAAGAGTTTTGAGGTGGTAATACTTTCCCAAACCCTGCAAACACTCAAAAACCCTGAGAAGGTGTTCACAGAGTTACTTCGAGTCGGCAAAAAAGTAATTGTGAGCTTTCCTAATTTCGCTCACTGGCGATGCAGGCTGCAATTACTCCTTGGTGGCAAAGCACCGGTAACCAGGGAATTACCTTATGGCTGGTATAATTCGCCTAACATCCATTTCCTATCACTCAGGGATTTCGAGAAATTCTGCAATAAGTTAGGTGTGACGATCGAAAAGCGAATGCCTCTTATTGAGTATCGCCTTAGTCCTGTCAGATTTGCACCCAATTTCTTCGCCGAGCAGGCTATATACGTAACAAGCAAAAGTTAATAAATTCTGCTGTCAAACTGGCACTACACAGTAGATGTAAATTAACGGCTCAGTCCCGGTGTTTTTTACATCGTGCACCGTATGCGGAGGAATGTAAGAAACCTTGCCTTGGCCTATTTCGTATTCGGTGGTTTGTTCGTCACCAATAATGGCGGTCCCCCTGCCGGACAGGAAAACAAGAATTTCCTCCTTCTGTTCTGTGCTATGCTGACCGCAGCTTTGACCCGGTTCTAAATATACCCGGCCTGATTTCATACCACAGGTCTGGGGCTCGCCGGGCAATAACCTCTGAAATCCATGCTCTTCATTCAATTCGACAACAAATGGCTTCTGACTCATCGATGAATACCTCGAATATTCAATTGTTTCAAAGAATTGCTCTGATATGAAATTTATTTAATTTTGTCAATATAACACTTGCCTTAGTAGCACGAATTTGATACTTTTATGCGCCGATGCGATGGTCGTATCGGCTAAAATACCCTTAACTCTCTTTGGAGGAGCTACTTATGAACAGAGCTATATTTTTTACAATGACACTGATGCTAGGTCTTATTGCTTCAGTCAATGGTGAGACTGTTGCCGAAGTGACCCACTGGGAGCTTCAGGCCGTCGATGAATATGGCGTAGGTACATACGAGGACACAGACAAGGTCATTATCACCGGTATTGTTCTCAATAATCCCGAAGAAATGCTCGACCCCACTCCCGGTGCTCCCGCTTATCTGGGAGGCCAGTGGCAGATGTATATTCAGGGCGAAGGCAATGATCACGCCGGTACTGCTGTTTATCTGGGCCAGTATTACGCCAGAGTCGGCGGTTCCGGAAACTACACAGAAGAGGAATTGCTGGCCGAATTATGCGATATAAATCACGACCCAAATACCGACTATGTGTTCGCAGCCGGCGACAGAGTAAAAGTAACCGGCTGGTACAAATTTCATAAGGGCAAATTAAACGTCAATGAGATACACCAGGTTGAACCAACATATGACTTCGACGTTGAACTGCTTGAACCAGCAGTCGGTTTGCCTCAGCCGGAAGTCATCACTCTAAACATGGTCAAAGATAGCAATGACCAGTACATCTTCGACCAAACAAGACAAACCGGCTGCGAACACTACCAAGCAAGATTAGTAAGAGTTAATGATGTTAACATAACCGACCCCAACAACTGGGTGCCCGACGGAACCATCACAATATCCGATGGAACCGGCCTGACATTTCCGGTGAAGCTCGGTATTGGTGACGGCTTTACAAGATACGATTGTCCCCTCGGCCAAATCGACGTTATCGCAATCTTCGACCAGGAAGCTTCCAGCAAAGATATCTGTAAAGACGGGTATCGGCTGTGGGTAGTCGACTATGACGGAAACGGCTTGGTATTAACCGACCGCGGCCACGAAAGAGGAAATCTGCCCGGTGATATTAATACAGACTATAAGGTTGATTTTGAAGATTTCGCTGAACTTGCTGAGCACTGGCTCCGGCAACGGGCTGGTCTGAGAGACTGCAGCGA
>JASFHM010000064.1:0-6617 GCA_050123215.1 Phycisphaerales bacterium
AAGTACTTCAGACACTGGCAGATAAGTACGAAGCAGCTCAGCCAGCAGTGGTTTTGGCTACAGCATTACTAAACGACCCGACTGGTTATGGAAGAATAATCAGAGACGACTATGGCAACATCGAGGGCATAATCGAGCACAACGACTGCTCCGACGAACAGCGTAAGATTAAGGAAGTAAACCCCAGCTATTATCTTTTCAATAATAAAGTGTTGTTCGAGGCCTTGGAACAGGTAAAGCCCGATAATATCAAGGGTGAGTACTATTTAACTGACGCTCTGGCTATCATTCTCAGAAAAGGCTATAAGGTTCTGGCGGTAACAGCGGTTCGGCCGGAAGAAGCTCTGGGCGTAAATGACCGCGAGCAACTCAGCGTAGTAAGCAAGATTATGCAGCGTAGGATTCAGAAGAATTTGATGGAAAACGGGGTAACAATCGTTGATCCGGACAACACATGGATTGACGTAAGGGCCGACATCGGTCAAGATACAGTGATTGAGCCATTCACCTACATACACGGCAAGGTTAAAATAGGCAAGGCCTGTCGCATCGGGCCGTTTGCCTATCTGAGAAACGGCACAGTCCTGGAGGATGACGTGATACTGGGTGTATTTACGGAAATCAAGAACTCGACGCTCGGTAAAAGTGTCAGAGCCAGGCACCACAGTTATATCGGTGATGCGAACATCGGTGACCGCGTTAATATCGGAGCCGGAACAATTACAGCAAACTACGATGGGAAAAAGGTCTGCTCCACCTCCGTCGGCAAAAACAGCTATATCGCTTCAGGTGCCATACTTGTGGCTCCACTTGAATTAAAAGACGAATCCGTCGTCAAACCGGGAGAAGTGATTTCACAGAAAAACACCAAAGATATGGAGCAGCAGGACTAGAAAATGAAGACAAGTGGCTTACATCTACTGAACCTAAAAATAAAAGCAGGAGGCTGCGGATAAGTACTATGGAAGACGGCTTAAAGATATTTTCAGGAACAAGCAACCCGACTTTAGCAGGGAAGGTTTGCGATTATCTTGATATTCCGCTCGGCTACTCGAACATAGAGGTGTTCCCGGACGGCGAGAAGGTAATTAAGCTTGAAGATGACGTTCGGGGCAGAGATTGTTTCGTCATTCAGTCAACACATAAGCCTCAGGAAATAAACCTGGTCGAACTGCTTATCTTTATAGATTGTCTAAAGCGGGCCTCGGTTAAACGGGTAACAGCGGTGATTCCATATTACGGCTATGCCCGACAGGACAGAAAAGACGAAGGCCGGGTACCGATTACGGCAAAACTCGTGGCGAATTTGATAACTACGGCAGGCGCCGACAGAGTCCTAGCGATTGATTTGCATGCCCCGCAGCTTCAGGGTTTTTTCGACATCCCGGTGGACCATTTGACGGGCGAATTGGTCTTGAGCAAATATTTCAAAAAGAAAAGCTTCGAAAAGCTGACAGTAGTTTCACCTGACGTCGGCAATATGAAAATCGCTGCACGATACGCGGCGCATCTTGGCGGCGAGTTAGCGATTGTTCATAAAAAAAGGATTAGTTGTAAAAAAGTCGAGGCGCAACAGATAATCGGCGAAGTCGAAGGTCGAACGGTCCTGATGTGCGATGATATTATCGCAACAGCAGGTACGGTATGCGGCGCGGCCGAACTAGTCAAACAGCGAGGGGCGAAAAAAGTGTTCGTCGGAGCCACACACGGAGTATTTGCCGGTGAAGCCGTGCAGAATCTATCCAAGGCACCAATTGATGAGGTGGTAGTGACCGATACAATTCCACTAAACGACGCCGCTAAAAAAATCGGAGTCGAAGTCTTGAGCGTTTCGTCGATGCTGGGCGAAGCGATAAAAAGAATTCATAATAACGCGTCGGTGAGCAGTTTGTTCAATGATTATTAATAATTAAATGAGCTAAAGAGACAGTATGGAAAAGACGTTGAAATTAAAAGCTGAAGTTCGTGATCACACAGGCAGCAAAACCGCGGCGATGGTTCGCAAACAGGGTAGAATACCGGCTATTGTCTACGGGCATAAAGAGGAGCCGGTTGCCGTTTCACTTGACAGGCACGACTTTACCGAAGGAATTCATCACGGCCATCGCCTTATGAACGTGCAACTCGGCAAAAAGAAAGAGAGTGTGATAATCAAGGACCTCCAATATGACCATCTCGGCAAGAATATAATCCACGCCGATTTGATGCGCGTAAGCGCTACAGAGCGAGTAAAAGTAAATGTTCCTTTAGAGCTGAAGGGAACAGCTAAGGGGACACATTCCGGCGGCATTATCGAGGAGCACATTGATAGTTTGGAAGTTGAGTGCAAGGTGACGGACATTCCGGAGGCGATTGTAGTTCGGGTAAACGATATCGATGTCGGTGAGAATCTGCACGCCAGCGATATTGAGCTGCCCGAAGGCATTAAACTTATCACAGACCCGGATGCACTGGTAATAACATGTCACCTGGTCGCTGCGGCAAAGACCACCGAGGAAATGGAAGAGGAAGAGCCGACGGCTCCGGAAGTCATCGGTGAGGTCAAAGAAGAGGAGGCTGAGCAGCAGCAAAGTGAAAGCGAATAAGTGCGGTGTCGAGTCGGAAAATTTAAGGAGAGACTCAATTGAGGATGGTTGTCGGGCTGGGCAATCCCGGCAAGGAATACGCCGGTACGCGACATAACGTCGGCTTTGCAGTGATTGATGCGCTGTCTGAAGCGCTCGATATAGAAGTAAAACGAAGGAAATTCGGTGCTCGCCTCGGTGAAGGTGAGATTGATGATGACAAGTTGATATTGCTTAAGCCTGTGCAGTTTATGAATCGCAGTGGTCAGGTAGTTGCCACCGCGGCAGGTTTTTATAAGCTGCCTATTGAGAACCTCTTAGTTGTGACCGACGATATGGCTCTCGATGTGGGCAGGATTCGGCTGCGAGCCAAGGGTTCAGCAGGTGGACATAACGGACTAGACGATATAATCCAAAAGCTCGGCACCGAAGAATTCGTCCGGTTAAGAGTCGGCATAGGCTCAGCCGGACAGCAGGACGCCTATGATTATGTACTGGGCCGATTTAACGAAAATGAATCGCCCTTAATAGAAGCAGCCATTTCCAGAGCAAGGGATGCTATCCTTTGCTGGCTGAAGCAGGGAATTGAAACTGCGATGAATGAATATAACAGAGCGGACCAGCAATTGAGCTGATGAGCGACTCAATTGCAAAAATACAAAGGTAACTGATTTTAGTTCCTGGAGGTTAAACAATTGAAGACGGTTGCTGCAAAGCTATATGAAGGAATGTTTTTGGTGGATTCGGCGCTGGTTGCCTCGGATTTCGACGGCGTGAATAACACAATACGAAATATGCTCGAAAGGGCTGGCGCTGAAATAGTCTCGATGAAAAAATGGGACGAACGTCGACTTGCGTATGATATCAACGGCAAGAGTCGCGGAACGTATATCCTGACCTTTTTCAGAGTAGACGGAACAAAGGTAGGAGAAATCGAGCGAGCGGTTCAGCTATCCGAGCAGATTATGCGGGTTCTGATTCTCAACGTTGATGCGATGGGTGAAGAACACATGGAAAAGGAGGCACCTGCAACGGTGGCGGAACGGAGCTCGGCTGAGATAGCCACGAAGAGCAACGATTCTTCTAAGCCAGCCGATGATGATTCAAGCTCCGCCGAGCAAGAACAAGAGTCCGACCAAGAACAATAAATAATAAATGGTTTTCGCATCCGGCTATCAATTTACCGGTGGCTGGATGCAGAGGAAGTTACAATGGCAAATTATAATAAAGTGTTATTGATTGGCAATCTGACACGGGACCCGCAGTTATCCTATTTACCCAGCCAAACAGCGGTGGTCGATTTCGGTATCGCGTCCAATCGCCGATGGAAAGGTAAAGATGGCTCGAACAAGGAGAGCACGTGCTTTATCGATTGTCGCGCGTTCGGAGCCACAGCCGAAACCATCAACAAATATCTGAGCAAGGGCAGAAGTATTTTCGTTGAAGGCAGGCTGGATTTTGATAGCTGGACCGCACAGGACGGAACTAAGCGAAGCAAGCACAGAATAACGGTTGAAAATTTCCAGTTCCTCGGCTCACCCGGCTCAGGCGGGCAGGGACAACCCAACCGTGCAAGCGAAGTTCCGGAAGAATCACAGCCGGCAGCAGCGCCGGATGATGATATACCGTTTTAATAGTAGGCAGAGCAATAGATATAATTTTGAGGTACACAGGTAACAGAATATGGCAATGAAAACTAAAAAGCGAAGCAACAGGACTAAAGGGGCTTTCACAGGGGTCAGGGACCATACGCAATGCCGCTTTTGTCGCAGCGGTACGAAGTATGTTGACTATAAGGACGTGGATACATTAACCAAGCTGATGACGCACCGCGGCAAGATATACTCACGAAAGCGCAGCGGCAATTGCGCCTCATGTCAGCGCAAGGT
The DNA here is from genome assembly GCA_050123215.1 of Phycisphaerales bacterium. GTDB lineage: Bacteria > Planctomycetota > Phycisphaerae > Sedimentisphaerales > Anaerobacaceae > CAYMOE01. The sequence goes on from JASFHM010000064.1 coordinate 4,454, forward strand.
TAAAACGGCGATTAAGCGCGCCCGTTATATGGCGCTTCTACCGTTTACGGCGTAGTCGGCCTGTATCTCGTGAATTTATCTCGTTCAGCGTTTTGATTGGTGGAAAAATATGAAGGTACTACTTGTAGAAGATGTGAGCAAGCTCGGATGGCTTGGTGATGTGGTTGAAGTTAACAACGGCTATGCGCGGAATTATCTGCTGCCGCAGGGCTTGGCCAAAGAGGCCACTGAAGCAAATATGAAAGCAATTGCCGAAGAGAAAACAAAACGTGCCGAGCAGCGTTTGGCCGAGCATAAGCACATGGAGCAGGCGTGCGAAGCGGTTAACGGAGCCGAAGCAGTCATTGCCGCCAAGGCCAATGAGCAGGGACATCTGTTCGGTTCGGTCACAGAAAAACAGATTGCCCAAAATCTGCGAGAACAGGGTTTTGCGGTCGCCGATGAGATAGTGCGGCTTTCAGAACATATAAAGCAAGTGGGAACTCAACAGGTAAAACTTAAATACGCGGATGAACTTGAAGCTACAATAAGCGTCGTAGTCGTCGCCGAAGGCGCTGAAGCTGCAGTTCAGGGCGAATCAGCCGAGTCCGCCGAGCCGGACAATCAGGAAAAAGAAAGTGAATCAACTGACACGGACGAGCAGTGACAAAAAAAGCACGGCCAAGCTGGCTACGGTAAGCCGTGATTACTCTGCCGGCAGCTCTCAACAGGCAGCCGGCAAAGCAATGCCCGAATCGCTGGCTGCGGAAGCAGCGGTGCTCGGCTCGATGATTGTGGACCCGGCCTGTATAGGCGAGGTCATCGAGTACCTGGGCGCCGGCGGTACAGAAGTGTTCTATCGAGTGGAACACCAAATCATTTACGATACGATAGTTCATTTGTACGACACAAACAGAGGTATAGGAGTTGACGGTGTTCTTGTCAGAGAGAATCTTGAGAAAAACAAACAACTTGAAGAAATCGGAGGAACTGAATATCTTCAAAAAATCGTGGATACTGTTCCCTCATCCGCAAATGCTCTCTTCTATGCGAGAATAATAAAAGACAAGTTGCTGTTACGGCAGTTGATACAGGCCGCCACTGATATCTTAAGTGAAGCATACGACGTTGGCGGCGAAACAGACCTGAAGCTCGACCAAGCCGAGCAAAAGATATTCGCGATAGCAGACCAGAAAATAACCGGTGCTTCTTCGAATCTGAAAGACCTCGTAACCAGCGCGTACGAGCTTATCGAAAAACGACAGGGTCATCATGTCACGGGTCTGGCAACGGGTTATTTCGAACTGGATGAGCAAACCTGCGGGTTGCAGAACGGTGAGATGATTATTATTGCCGGCAGACCCAGTATGGGTAAGACTGCGCTGGCACTCAATATCGCCGAGCACATCGGAGTAGTAGAACAAATGCCGGTGGCGATATTCTCACTGGAGATGGGCAGACAACAATTGGCGGAACGCTTTTTATGCAGCAACAGCAGAATCGAGTCGCAACTTGTACGAAAAGGTATGTTGAGCACCGCTCATTTCGAAGAGCTGGTAAAGGCCTGCGGAACTTTATCGGAGACACCTATTTACATTGATGATACGGCCGGCCTGACACCACTTGAACTCAGAGCCAAGGCACGCAGATTAAAAAGCCGTCATAATATAAGATGCGTTATGCTGGACTATCTGCAACTCATGAGCTTAGGCTTCGGCAGAATCGAGTCGCGCCAGCAGGAGATAACCGCAATTTCCCGCCATATAAAAGGATTGGCAAGAGAGCTCGATATTCCTGTAGTGGTACTAAGTCAGCTTAACCGCTCTCCTGAAGGCAGGGAAGGTCACAAGCCTCGAATGAGTGACTTGCGGGAATCAGGAAGTATCGAACAGGACGCCGACGTAGTAATGCTGCTGCACCGTGAAGATTACTATCATCGCGGTGAAGAGGGCTATCAGGAAAACAATAACGCTGAGCTGATAATTGCCAAACAGCGTAACGGTCCGACCGGGATTATTAAGCTTAGCTTTCTGGAAAAGATTACCCGTTTCGAAAATTACTCAGACGTCGAAGAACCTTTTTAGGAGCAAGGACGCAATGAGAATACCACAACCTACCCGCCTCGTATTCGTCATTTGTTCGCTCATTATTGTTTTTGGCGTTGGTTTGAACCCCTCAGCAGCCC
>JASFHM010000065.1:0-6493 GCA_050123215.1 Phycisphaerales bacterium
TGACAATGACCGCTAAAGATGCAAGCAAAGAAAGCGATAAGATACCCACAGTTCTGGTCGTGGATGACAATCAACAAAACCTAGAACTGCTTCAGGCTTATCTCGAAGACATGAATTGCACGACGGTACCAGCTGCTGATGGTCCCGAGGCCCTCGAAATAATCGCCAACGAGCCGCCCGACTTGATTCTGCTCGATGTTATGATGCCCAAAATGAGCGGCTTTGAGGTCTGCAAGAGAATCAAAAACGACCCCGATACCACAAACATACCCGTCATTATGGTAACTGCACTGAACGAGCTGGCTGACATCGAACGCGGCATCGATTCCGGCACAGATGATTTCATCAGCAAGCCTGTTAACAAGCTTGAGCTGCTTACCAGAGTCAGAACCATGCTCAAGCTCAAACATCTATCCGACAAGCTCGAAAGAACACTTGCTTATCTGAGTGAAATTGAAAAACAAACTCAGGCAACCTGACTCATAGTCCGAGTTGCTATCTTTAGACGTTATTTAAGTGACTCGAGCAGGGCGGGTAAGTCCGCAAAAAATACTCCAGCCTGTCCCAATTATCCCTACATCACTCACAATCGCCAAAGCCGTCCGTATAATCAATCAATTTCATAAGCATCTGTTACACCACAGATTAATCGAGCAACCCTTCTTGTCGATACCAGCAGCAATGGACTTTCACTATCAATACTGGGCAGAGGTGTGAATGAGCATATTACTTGGCATAATTGGTCGCGGGATTACATTCGATATTGCTGACTTGATTTGGCATTGGTTTGACCTGATCCAGTTAGACCTAGATCCGAATCAGCCGGCCCAGTTGGAGCAGTTGAATCAGGCAATCGAGCTGGCCAGGCAGGGCAAATTAGAAGGGGCTCAGCAACAATTACGTCTTTACCTTTTCGATAATCCTTCCTGTCCGTTCGGCAGACTCGTCGCCGGGGCACTTTGCCTACAGCAAAACCAGCTAGCCGAAGCACTGGAACAACTCAATTCCGTTTACATGCGCAGGCCGAGCAACACTATGGCCCTGTACGCACTCGGACACTGTCATGAAAGGCTTGGCAACGAGGCTCAGGCAATCGAATTTTATCAGGACTGCCTGAAATTCAAGAATTTCCTTCAATTGCCGAGACAACGGCTTTCTGCTATCTATTTTAAGAATGGCCAACTCGAAAAGACAATTCAGGAATACGAACTGCTCAAAAGCGAGTATCCTGACGACATACCGACATTAGTTGCCTTGGGGCATCTGTATATTGCCACTGAGGATTACGACAGAGCGATCGATACTTTTAATACGGCTATTCTCATTCATCCCGATAATTTCCTCGGCACCGACGAGGAAGTAGAGTTTCTGTTAAATCAGCAACAGCCGCATGAAGCTCTCGATGTTATTGAAACCAAGCTTCAGGACCAGCCGGACAACCTCGAATTACTTGTTCGGCGGGGTGACATATACGCAGTGCTCGCCGAAACAACCGAAGCTATCGAATCTTATCAGCATGCTATACGAATTTGTCCGGATTTGCTTGAAGCGACAATAAAACTCGGTACTCAGTATCTGCAGATGCAGCAGGACGAGTTCGCTGCTCGCCAGTTCAACCATGCCTTTGAAATAAACGACAGAGTTGTGGATGCTTATATGGGATTGGCCATTGCCCAGAAGCTCTTTGGCAGGGCGAAAGACGCCCTTGCGACTCTTTCACTCGCCGGTGCAATCGTTCCAAATAGTGCCATTCTGTTCGCACAGGCCGCCTGTTTACAATTTAGCGGCAGCCAGTACGAGCAAGACCACCCTAATGGCATCTCGCCACAATTGGCTTTTGCCATACAGGCTCACCAGCAGCAGCTGTCTATCGACCCTTCGAATCCGGATTTGCACTATCGCCTGGGACTACTCTTATTTAGCCTGGGGAATCTTTCCGACGCCGCTTCGGCCTTTCAGACGGTCCTGCGTATCAATCCGACTTTTGACCGTGCGCGGGCAAAACTGGCGGTTTGCATGTTCGAAGCAGGCCGGCACGACCTTGCAAGTGGATTGCTGCAAACCTCGAATGTCCTCGACGCTAAAACTCTCGACTTGCATTACCAGACTGCGTTGCTCTATTGTGATAAATTGAAATTCGCATCTTCACTGCTGAATCTCGACCATTTCATGAAAGAAACATTCACAGAGACCTCCGCTGCGCAAAATATCTCAATAGTTCTGCAGAATCTCGGTCTTTTGGACAGAACTGTCGCAACGTGGGAGAATCTCATCGATACTGCAAAAGCCACTCAAAACCATTTCAAAGGCCCCGATGGCCCAGAATTTGCCTTTTAGGGCCTATTAGCTTAAAAAGCTCAATGAAACATAACATATATTATGAGACCTTCAAAATAGGGTTGTTTTTCAATCATTAACACAAGACGCTGTAGAGCCGATATAAACTCAAATGGCCGGTTTCATAAAAAAAGATAGTTTCAAAAGCCTAACAGCGACTTTAGCCATTGCTTTCATAGCTGTCAGTGCAGTTATTCTGCTAATCTCCAGTTGTCTGGGAATATACTTCATTTTCAAAACCCAGAAGAAAGTTGTTTCCAACCAGCAAATTTTCATTGCAAAAGACGTAGCTAACACTATTGGGGATTTTATCCAGGAAAAATTTTATATTCTTAACACGGCGGCACGCCTTGAAGACATATCAAGCTTAGAGAAAAAAGAGCTTGAATCTGCTCTGGATAAACTGTTAGGCTTTGACCAATCCTTTCGTCAGTTAGTGCTGTTAGACACACAACAACAAAAGCTGACGAGAAGCTCTTCACTATCAAAGTCAAATTCGATGTCGGAACAGGCAATAAAAAAAGCCGAAATGGATATACTCTCAAAAGTAAGTCGAGGAGAGATTTACGTCGGACCAATATACATCGATGAGCTAATCGGCGAACCAATGGCTATAATAGCTTTCCCCGTCGATGATGCGCTTGGCAATTTCAAAGGTGCGCTATTGGCAGAGGTTGACTTCAAATTCATGTGGGATTTAATTAATAATATAAAAGTCGGGAAAAAAGGATTCGCCTACATGGTTGATAAAACCGGCCGCCTTATAGCTTTCAATGATATCAGCCGTCTCTTAAAGGGAGAAAATGTAAGTCACATCAGAGAGGTCGCGGAGATTCTAGAAGGCGGAGATGAAGAGATAGCAGAAATATCAAAAGGTATAAACGGAAACTATGTTGTAGCAAGATCTGAATCGATTGGCTTAACTGAGTGGGCGGTTATAGTTGAATTGCCCGCCATTGAAGCATATGAAACTATAATCGCAAATATCAAGCTAAATGTGCTGGTTATGTGCTTAAGCTTCGCTTTATCTACAATGGTGGCCATTTATCTCTCTAAGAAAATTACAAAACCCATAATAAGTCTCAGAGATGCCGCCGGAGAAATTGGTAACGGTAACCTGGACACGAGAATTATGGTTGAATCAAACAATGAAATAGGACAACTGGCAACAAGCTTCAACCAAATGGTCGATGATTTGAAAAAGACCACAGTTACTCGTGATTCGCTGATAAAAGAAGTCGCAGAACGTGAAAAGGCTGAAAATAACCTCAAAGAGACTATGAAAAAACTCGAACAGGCCAATTTGAATATGAAGCAGTTCGTCTATATTACCTCTCACGACCTGCGTGAACCACTGAGGAAAGTTACATCATTCGGAGGAATACTACAAGAATCCCTCGGAGACAAAATCAGCGAAGACGATGCCGAAAGCCTCAGCTACATGATAGATGGCGCCGAAAGAATGTCACAGATGATTGAAGGTTTACTGTCCTACTCAAGAGTCAGCACTAAGGGAAGACCTTCGGAAGTTGTCGATTTAAATGAGCTTCTCAAGCAGCTTGAAGAGCTTGAACTTTCTGTTCTTCTTGAAGAGAAGAATGTAACACTCGAAATACCGCAGGGACTGCCTCCGGTAGAAGCTGACCCCTCCCAGATAAGACAACTTCTTCAGAATTTCATCGCCAACGGAATTCGGTATCAGCCGAAAGATGGCATCCCACACATTACCATAACTTCTCGCCCTGCTGATGATGGTATGGTCAGAATAGAAGTCACTGATAATGGCATAGGTATAAAGCCTGAAAATCAGGCCGCCGTCTTTGAAATGTTCCGGCGTCTGCATTCACGAGATGAATATGAAGGCACCGGCATCGGCCTTGCCGTGTGCAAAAAGATAGTCGAACGTCACGGTGGACAAATCGGCGTTGAGTCTGAATACGGAAAAGGCTCAACCTTCTGGTTCACAGTTCCTGCCGCAGAACAACTCGCTGCACATACAACGTAATTATTTCCTCTTGGCTGCTTATCGCATCCACATCTGTTCATAAGGCTCACGAGATGACACGCACTTGCCGAAGATTTCATAGTGGACAATCGCCGCCCGTAACTGTTCAGCAGAATCAAATGAAACCTCAAACTCTGATGGACCCATCGGAGTTCCTGTTTCCTTGAGTTTAACTGCTTCCTGTTTGGAGCCTAAGGTCTGAACTGCAAATTGCTCCGCTTGCCTTTCAGTTCTCTTAGCAACATCAACAGCTGGCCTTGGCACTTGCACCTGCTTAATCTTAGGCGCCGGTCGTGGTCTAACAAGAGGCCTTTGCTGAGTGCTAGATCCTGTCACCTGCCTCGGCTTCAAGCCTCGAATCATAGACCGAACTGCTGGCCTCTGCGGTGCCTTCGCCGGTCGTTCTGAACCGCCCTGCTGCTGTTTTCTCTGTCTTTCCTTTTCTGCACGGGCCTTCATAATTCCCCCGACCGCCCAGAACACACCCAGTATCAGAAACACAACCAGCTGCATCCAGCCTTCGCCATCTGGGTTCCGGGCACCAAGAACCAGTTGAACTATTGACCAGTTCACATTTCTTCCTTAATAGCACTACATGCCAAACATATCCTGCTATTCCTTATTCTTCGGCTTTGCCAGTGATTCTCTCATAGATGTATCGGCGTTTATATTCTTCATCCGGTAATAATCCATCACGCCAAGATGACCCTTCTGGAACGCCTCAGCCATCGCCAGCGGAACTTTCGCCTCGTTCTCAACCACCAACGCCCGCATCTCTTGCTCTCGTGCCACAGCCATCGCCCGCCGTTTCTCAGCCTCTGCCTTGGCACGCCGCATATCTGCCTCAGCCTGAGCCGCTTGCAGTTGAGCGCCAACGTTCTCGCCAACATCGACGTCCGCGATATCAATCGAGAGAATCTCAAACGCCGTCCCGGCATCAAGTCCCTTAGCCAAAACGCTCTTGGAGATTTTGTCAGGATTCTCAAGGACGGTCTTATAGGTAATAGCGCTGCCGATTGTCGTCACAATACCTTCTCCGACACGCGCGATAATAGTTTCCTCGGTAGCTCCGCCGATGAGCCTGTCGATATTCATTCGCACCGTTACCCGTGCCTTGGCCTTGAGCTGAATACCGTCCTGCGCCACCGCATCTACTGTATCTCGCCCTCTCGTCGGGTCGGGACAGTCAATCACCTTCGGCTTAACGCTTGTCGTAACCGCATCGAGTATGTCACGCCCCGCTAAATCAATTGCTGTCGCGGTTTTGAATGACAAATCGATATTCGCACGATTAGCCGCAATCAAAGCCCGAACAACATTCGGAACTCGACCACCTGCAAGGTAATGGCTTTCCAGGTCCGAGGTACTCAATTTCAACCCTGCCTGAATCGCTGTAATTTTACTAAGTACTATCGTTCGTGGGTCGACCTTACGAAGCCACATCCCTATCAGCTCGCTCAGTTTCACCTCTGCCCTTGCGAAAAACGCCTGAATCCAAAGCCGGGCAAATTTAAGTATCAGCATCAGTGCAACCAGCACGATTATCGCAAGGATAACCACGCCGATTATCACAATAACTGTCTTCGGACTTGCCTGTGCAGCTATTCTATTTATAAGTTCAAACATCATCTTGCCCTTTCATTAATTCTCCTGGACCTCACGAACGGTCAATTGTGTACTTTCGACTTTTATAACTTTTACTTTCTTTCCATTATCAACATACCCCCCTTCAGCCACGCATTCAACTCTGCGTCCTGAAAAATCGCACATCCCCACAGGCCGAAGCGGCGTAATTACCTCACCGGTCTCATCAAGCAGCTCTTTCAAATCCGCCGTATCCGGTACCCCTTCACCGGCATCCGGTACCGGCGGTGCCAGTGTCACCGTTTTACCGAACCGTGTCTTCGGAAAAATCTTGTATGCAATAATAAGAACTACTGGAACCTCAATCAGTGCCGCAACTATCCCGACCCACCCGGCAACGGCGGAGCTCTGGAAGAATATCATCAACCCCCCTATCAGACACACCAGCGCGCAAATACTTATCAATCCGCCACTTGGAACGAATATCTCAGCTACGATAAGTACCGCACAGGCAAAATACAGAAAAACTGCAAGCAGCAACCACCAATCCATCTACGCTTCCTCGAT
>JASFHM010000066.1:0-6452 GCA_050123215.1 Phycisphaerales bacterium
AATAATTGGCAGGAGAATGTTTGGATAGATAATGTGGTAATAAGTGTTGTCGGCAGCGGTACAGTTTCAGGTGGCGCTGGTTACGTTATGCAGTCGAGCAGCGGTGACAGCGGCACTTCAACTTTTACAATTAACTCAGCGAATGAGGCGCGAATGATAACGATAGCGATAGCGCCGGCAGTTTATACAGACCTTGATGGTTGCAGCAACAGCATAATGCCGTGAGAAAACTATGAAAAAGATGCGAAAAGATAACGGTTCGGTACTTCTGATAGTGGTATTTGCAGCAGCATTTTTGTCTGTGATTACTATCGGCATACTCCAGATGACTACCGAAGAGATACAACTTATGCAAAATCAAATTGGTGCTGTCGAGGCTATGGCTACTGCAGAGGCGGGCCTTAACGATGCCTTTGCAAGGATTCGCCAGGGTAATGACCCGAATATTGCCGGAGAGTCTTTTAACGGCGGCTCTTATATTGTAACCGCTGAGACGTCTGCCGTATCGGATTCTTTAATTACCTCAACAGGTGTTACGTCACAGGGTTTTACAACAAGAGTTGCTGCCGATGTGACGATTGGAAATAGTAGTCCCTATGTCGTAAGAATTGACCAGATGAGGATTAACGAATGAAATTTGGTCCTAGAAGTGCGTTGGGGATAGATATCTCCGAAAATCGTATAAGTATGGCGCTGCTTAAGAAAGACGGCGGTGGTATCAAGCTGCTAAGGTCAGCCAGCGGTTCTGTTCCCGCCGGCGCGATAAAAGACGGTTGTATTGAAAACGCAGCACTTTTGACTAAAGCGGTAAGAAAATTGAAAAACAGCGTCACAATACGACCAGTTCAAACAGCGGTATCATTATTTGCCGAACCGACAGTTATGCAAATCATGGACATACCCACAAAAGTTCCGAGCAATGTGGGGAAATTTATCCAGGAGCAGGTGAAACACTTTGCCGTCTTGCTGGGCAAGAGAATCGCTTTGGATTTCTTTGGGGTTGGCTCAGAGACCGGTTCTGCAGGCCGTGTTCTTACTGTTGCTACTGACAGCCAACGGGTGGATGAGCTTGTGAAAATGTATAGCCGAGCCGGTATTGCCGTTGAGGTGATTGAGCCACCTCTGCTTGCATGTATCGCGGCACTATATGCTGAGAAGATAGAAGGAAGATTTGATTCCAATGTACTTATAGCTGTATTGCGTGATAACAGCTTAACTCTGTGTGTCTTCAAAAAACACACTATGGATTTTGTCAGGACGAGGGAAATTAGTGAAGGAATGGCAGGGCCGGACAAGATATATCAGTGGCTCGCCGGTCAAATGAATACTGTTATCCAATCTTATGATATAGAGGCTCCACTCGGTTGCGCAAATTGGGAAATTACCATTGTCGCGGATAATATAGAATTACCTGCCGATGCCCAGGAAGTTCTGAAAGCTAATGTTGCGCGGACTAATCTACAACTTTTGAGAAGTGAAGATATCTGTCAAGCCGCCGCAATTGGCCAATCCCGAAGGATTGCTAATTGCGACCCAGCTGATAAACCATCTTTGGCGGCGGTTGGTCTGGCCATGAAACTTTTGGATGGGAATGTATGTAATTTAGGCGTAAACCTACTTCCCGCTAAAACGGTCAGGCTCAAAGCTGCCCAAAAAAGAACTCTCATAGCAGCCAATGTTATAGCAGCTGTTTTGCTGGTCATGGTGTTAGCTATCGGTGTACCTATCCGAAAAATTAATAAACTAAATGAAAGTATTGAGCAGAAGAAAACCCACTTAACACAGAGTACACGTAGTCTGGTCGAAGAACGAGAATTGATTAAAGAACAGACCAAGACCGTAGACGATAGGTTTAACGGAATAAATAAGATTTTAGACTCACATCGTGACGTATATTGGCCCGGCTTACTAAGTGATATCGCAAAGAAGAGGCCTAAGGCCGTGTTGATAACCGGTCTGACCAGCGGAGACAATTCTCAGGCGTCACTAAAAGGTCTGGCAATATCAAACGAAGACGTTTATTTATTCATGGAGATGTTAAATAAATCTGAGTACATAGATGAGGCTGCCATTGTTGAGACTAAAAAAGACAGCAATCACAATGGATTAGTCAGCTATGAAATCAGATGCTCTCTAACCGCGAGAAAGGGAGTATAAAGAGTGCTGATTGGTGATATTACTAAACTGAATCGTTCGTCGCAGAATTCAATCTTTGCTGCATTGGTTGTAATTGCGGCTGTGGGAATATATAAGTGGGTATTTACTCCGCACGCCAATTATCTATATGCGACGCAGCAGTACGATTTTGCTGTAAGCAAGATGGTAGATGAAAACGAAGCCCTCTCGCATAAGATTGAGGTCGAAACTAAAAAGCTCAAAGAGTTGTCCGAGCAGCTTACACAGACCGAGGATAAACTATTCACACCTGAGGAGGCTAAAGACTTCTTTGGTAGTTTGCAGACTATTTTCGAAGAGACAGGGTGTACGGTCCATTCACTCAATCTTGTTGCAGATAAACCGGGTGATAAGAAAAAACAATCCGGAAAGATTTTGGGCATAGTTGCTAATAGTGCCAGGTTGAGCGTTAGCGGTCAATATAGCAGTATAATTAAAATGGTGGAAGAGCTGCGAAGTAGTTCCTCAATGGTTTCTGTAGACTCGTTTGAAATGGAAGTTGTCGATTTCCGTACCGGTCGGCTCAGATGTGATATGACTATTACAATTTACATAATTCAAGACAGGAAAGCTGGTTTATGAATGAGCACATATATACAAAATTAATCTTATGTGGCGTTATTTTGACTGTTGTTGCCTGGTGTAATTGGGCACAGGCCCAGCCGGTAAAGCCTGAACCTGAACAGAACATAGCCTCGAGCACTGACGATGAGAATCCTTTTGCGGGTTTCTTCAATGACAAAAACACAAAGGCGCAGCAAATCTCCCGGGTTGCGCAACAGATTGAAGAAAAGCCGGAGTTGTTTCTTGAATCTGTGACCCTCAGGTTTTTAAACGCTCAGAATCTTTCGAGGACTATCGAAAATATGTCTTCTGAATACGGCAGCATAACGGCTGACCTGAAGAGCAACTCTTTAGTAATCTGTGATACAAATGATGTCGTTAAAAAGATACTTTTAGAAATTAAAAAGGCTGATACACCTCCTCCGCAGCTTATGATAGAGGCGGTCATTGTCGATGTTCAGCTGGATGATGATACCGAGATTGGTGTTAACTGGGATATCCTTTCGGAAGCTGAAAATGTCAGTTATAGACAAAAGCTCGGCGACCGCCTAAAAATGGCTCCAGCTACGGCTGACAATATAGCTGATGCCACTGTCTTTAATACAATCACTGACACAGCTACTGCAGGAGGATATTTTGCTCTTGTCAGCGGCACAATCCGAAATACGATTCATCTTCTTCAGGAAAGAAAGAATGTTGAGATTCTTGCCAGCCCGAGGGTGATGGTAGTAAGCGGTGAGTCCGCTTCGATTGAGACAGTTACCGAACTACCCTACCAGGAGATATCGGAAACCTCAGAAGGGGGACAGTTAACGTCAACTCAGTTCAAAAAAGTCGGTGTGAAGCTGAATGTTACCGCAGTGCTTACAGATGATGATTATATCCTTGTTACACTTGAACCGGAACAAAGCGTTGATACGGGCCTGTTCGGCTCTTCAAGTGAAATTCCTATTATTGATACAAGGAAGACAAAGACCACACTACTACTTAGGGACGGCCAGGTCGTTGTTATGGGTGGTCTCAGAAAAAAGGAAACAACTAATCAGGTAAGCCAGATACCTCTTCTCGGAGACCTGCCGCTGGTCGGGAATCTGTTTCGTAATACCCGTGATATTGTCAAAAGTTCCGAGTTGCTCATTTTTATGTCGCCGCATATTTACAAAGGTGAGCCTTTATCCGAGCAGTATAAGGAAAGGTTTAACGAGATTAGGAATAAACCTCCTCTTTCGTTACCACCTAAGGAAGGTGATGATAAAGCTACCGGCGAACAGACTCAAGACAAATAAAACGGTGCTGTATCAATTTCGTCCCGAGCCTTGAGGTGTGTTATTTGCTGTTTAGAAAGCAGGGCATCCGGGATTTCTTGAGAAATACGAATCCTCTTTCCTTTGCGAAATAGTTTAACTCATTTTAAAATAGAGAGTTACAACTTGCGTTTTTGTGATGAATCAGTTATTGCGAACATCTGGTTTTGATGGCACGTGTGTATTGCACTGTGTGGTGACGTTGTCGACCGGAGATTCAAATCATACAGCGTAATTATGCAGGCCGGCAAAGAGACGAGACAAGTTGACCCACAAAAGAGTAATGATAACAGCACTTAAGCCTGCTATTGCCCAAACGCCGTTAACGCGAGGATATTTGGTCTGGTAAATGTATCTGAAATGGAAATAGCCGACATAGACCAACCAGGTTGCAAGTGACCACATTTCTTTTGGTTCCCAACCCCAGTAGTCAGCCCAGGCATAATGTGCCCAGATACTTCCGAGAACAAGGCCGAGGGTGAGCAGTGGAAAGCCAAATGATATAAGTCGATAAGTGGCTCGTTCATAGTTAAGTTGGTTCGGTTTCTTTGCAGAGAGAGTACAGGCGGCAGCGATGCCTGCTTTTAACATCAAAATATAAGCTAATAGATAAGCCGCTACATGTGGTACGAAAAACGGACTTTGCAAAGCGGGTGGGAGTTGCTGCTGAGCTTCACTAAAGACAAAACCTGCAGGGAAAAGAATGATCGTACCCAGCAGCATATCAATCGCGCGCTGATTGATATCAAAATAGTTTTCGCAAAAGCGCGATAAAAGATATATGATTGCGCCCATAGTGATGAACAACTCAAAAAGATTCTGCAAAGGCACGTGAGAAGTATGAATCCATCGCCAAATAAAAGATGCAACTGAGATAACAAAGGCGATAAGAAAAAAGGCCTTTGCGGCGCGGCGAAGTTTGAATAACCGACCGATGAAAGCCAGCAGGTACGCAGACATCGCCGCGTAGATGAGCACGCCTTGTATAGAGTATTTGATTGACATCAGGTTTTGTTATCTCCTGCTTTGAAGGCCTTAGACCATAATTGCCAAAACAGGCCTATACATAAAAATATGTATCCGCCGAAAACAAGACCTATGCCACTGTCAGAGACGACATCTAACACTACGTATGGATTGCCTTGACGCTGACCGTGGTCGTGTTGAAGGAAGTAGTATCCGCCGTAGTAGAGAGGTTTGTTGACTTCGACTTTCTTTGCGGCGATAACTTTGCCGTTGTCTATGACTTTAATGTCGCTGATGTAATCTTTAACTGTCGGCGGATTGCTGGTTTCGGTCGGTTCGTAATATTCGATAACGAAATCTTCCAGGCCGATATGAAAAGGCAGTTCTATTAGAGCCTTTTTGTTTTTCGAGGCCATTTTATTTTGTATTTTGCTTTTTTCAACGATAACTCTACCGGATCGATATTTATCATTTGTGAATAATCTGCGTTGCATTTGGTGGCCGGTCTCCGATGACCAAATTCCGCCGACGAGAATCAGTAAAGCCCCGGTGTGAATGAGAGCTATGGGGGTCGTTTTGGTGAACTTCGGAAAAGCTATAAGCCAGATAACCAGCCACAGCAGCAGGGCAAGCCAGAATACCTTCAAGGGTAGTGAATTGAAAAGCTCTTTCGCCTTAGAGGCACCAATAAAAGATGCGTATATCGACAGCAGGATAAAAAATGATATTATCACTAAACCCAGCAGCATTATTACCCTTTTAAATTTTGCCATCCTTAATGCTCCGGTTTTCCTAGAAGAATGCCAAAGACGAAATTTTCTGCCTGTATATTTGTTCTGGTTATTATGTGGTTGATGTTCCTTAGTAACCCGGGCCCCAGAGAGCAGGTTTCTCTGTAGCATTCGGTAAAGTCAAGTCCGCCCAGTACATATACAGGCTCGACTGATAATTAGCTGTGTTCAATTGCGGCCAAACCAAGTCTTCGGTCTCTGTGGCCTTGATAGTCGATGTATGACCATCGGCATAGGCTATATTCATAGAGTTGTTGTGGTAAAAGCCGCTGGTCGCTCGATGATGAGCTAGGGGGCTAAGTATGAACGATGCTGTGGCGGGATGTTCGGCATCGTAGAATTGCGCAGCAAAACTGGTCTCGCCTATCAGCATACATTCCGAAGCATGTAGGATCTGAATTATCTTATGCTTACCTGCCGGGCCGAGTTGTATCTGCTCATCATGATAGCCGTTAAGGGCGTAACTGGTAACACCGCCGTGGGGACAGTTACCGAAACCTTCCGGATAAGGGTCCTTATCGACCGGGCAGCGCCAGAGTGCAGGTCGTTCCGTGAGAATATTCATGGGATTTGTGGTCTCGCAGATATACGGCATTAAAGCGATAACCCAGAATTGACGCAGGTCCAGCTCGTTAGGGGGGCCGAAGGAAGG
>JASFHM010000067.1:0-6450 GCA_050123215.1 Phycisphaerales bacterium
AATCCGCGGAATACGAATAATAAGCGCATCATTCGTCGGCGTAAGAATAAACGACAAGGTCAATTGGTGCTGTAACATTAAGTGAACGGGAAAGCCTATGAGCAGGTCACTTAAAAAAGGGCCTTATGTAGATGAGAAGCTGTTTGGCAAGGTGATGAAGCGCCAGGACGAAGGTTCGAAAGAACCTATTAAGACCTGGTCCAGGCGGTGTACGATAGTTCCGGAGTTTGTGGGTTATACGTTTATGGTCCATAACGGCAAGATGTTCCATAAAGTTTTTGTGACCGAGGACATGGTTGGCCATAAGCTGGGTGAGTTTTCACCGACACGGATATTTAAGGGTCATTCGAGTAAAAAGATTAAATAGTTTTTGAGATTGCCGCGGCCTAACGACAAGGCCTCGCAATGACAGTATTATTTGAGAATATGTATTTATGCTTAGCAGCAGTAAATTAAAAGACGTTTGCAGCAAAGGCCGAGTCAATGTTGAGCAGGTTGCATCTCAGATTGAGCGCGGCGGGCTTAATAAAAAGGAGGCTGTTTCTGCGGTTAAGAACTGGCAAAGAGGTCAGATGAAGCCGATACCGCGTCGTGATGATATCCGCCGACTGGCTACAGCTCTTGGTGTAGAAGAGAACGATTTAGCGGCGTGGCAGTCGTCGTATAAGTATGCCCCGATATCTCCTCGGAAGGCGAGACTGGTGACTCAGCTTATCGTGGGGCGGAGTGTTCAGGACGCGATGGATATTCTTAAATTTACGCAGAAGCGTGCGTCGGGAATGGTTGATAAGGTTCTCAAGTGCGCGGTTGCGGACGCAGACGAGCAGCAGGCGGATATGGACAGTCTTTATGTAAGTGAAGCTCGTGTGGACGATGCGGGGCTGCGGCTCGGTACCAAAAGATGGATAGCAAAGGACAGAGGCAGGGCTCATCCGATTCGTAAGAAGGCCTGCCATATATACGTGACAGTGACACAGGCGTGAATCAGATAATATAAGGCCAATAGAATGGGTCAGAAAGTATCACCGGTAGGATTCAGGACGGGCGTGAGGCTTCCGTGGAAGAGCACGTGGTATGCTCCGAAGGCGGATTACGGAACGTTTCTTGTAGAAGATGCGAAGATACGTAACTATGTTGACAACAAGTACAATCGTCAGATGCCCAAGGGAGCGGTTGCGAAGACCGAGATAGTTCGCACGAGCAATGAAGTTAAGGTGACGTTGCACAGTGCGAGGCCCGGCGTTGTGATAGGCCCTCGCGGCGGTGAGGTAGATAAGCTTCGTGAAGAATTAGAGATGTTGACGGGCCGAAAGGTTAATGTCAACGTCATAGAAATTAAAGAGCCCGATTTGAGCGCGGCGTTGGTGGGCGAAGCGATTGCGGAACAGTTGGGCAAGCGGGCATCGTTCAGGCGTACGATGAAACAATTCTGCGAATCGGCGATGAACGCCGGCGCTAAGGGTGTAAAAATCATCTGCAGCGGGCGGTTAGCGGGTTCAGAGATGGCGCGGACCGAGACTCAGAAGATGGGCAGCATTCCGCTTCATACATTAGATGCAGATGTTGATTACGCGGTAGCAACGGCAAGGACAACTTACGGCACTATCGGCATTAAAGTATGGATATATAAAGGTAAATACGGCGAACAGATAGAGCCCCAGCATACTCGGCGTCGTCCTGCTCGCCGCGGTGGTGGCGGTTCACCGGCAGGCGGCCGAGGTCGCGGAGCGGCCAGAGGTCGAGGTCGAAGTAAAGGTAAAGCCGGAGCCGGCTCTAAACCAGAAGATACAGCAAAGCCGGCGAGTGAAGGAAAAGCAGAAGAGCCGAGTACCCAACCGACAGATGCGGGTGGTGATTCGGGTGAAGCACAAGAGAGTTAGTTAATAAGTTAGAGGATTTTTAAGTATGGCGTTGATGCCCAAGCGAGTTAAGCACCGGAAGAGCCAGCGTGGCAAGATGAAAGGCATTGCAGGCAGAGGTAATTATGTTGCCTTTGGCGAATACGGTCTGCAGTCGCTGGAGATGAGCTGGATTAACGCCAAGCAGATAGAAGCCGGTCGAGTGGCGGCGACACACTTCCTTCATCGTGAAGGCAAGGTTTACATAAGGATATTCCCGCATAAGCCTGTCAGCTCGAAGCCGTTAGAGACTCGAATGGGAAAAGGTAAAGGTGAGCCTGAGTTCTGGGTAGCGCGTGTTCGGCCCGGTACGATGATGTTCGAGATAGGTGGAGTTACTGAAGAGGTTGCGAAGCAGGCGTTAGCCAGAGTTTCTCATAAGATGCCGATAAGGTGCAGATTTGTACGGCGAAGTCATTCGCTGTAGTTAAAGGATACTGAAATGAAAGCTCAAACTTATCGCGAGATGAGCGCGGACGAACTTGAAGACAAGCTGGGTGAGCTTGAGCGTCAAATGTTTGACCTGCACGCTCAATCGGTCACGGAGAAGCTGGAGAATTCAAGGGCTTTGATAAATACACGGCGAGATATTGCCCGGATAAAGACTGTTATTCGTGAAAGAGAGCTTGCGGCGGAATCGGCCGTGGTTGAGGATAAATAAGATGCAGGAAAGCAAAGCCAAGACATTGACGGGCGTGGTGATTAGTCGCAGCGGTGATAAGAGCGTGAAGGTTGCGATTGACTACAAGATTCGTCATCCGAAGTACGGCAAGTATGTAAGGCGGCGAATAAAACTTGGCGTGCACGATTCGAAGAATCAAAGCGGGGTCGGAGATTTAGTCGAGATTGTACAGTGTCGCCCCTGCAGCAAGACGAAAAGTTATCGTTTAGTGAATGTTCTTCAGAAAGCGGTCCAGGAACAGGGCTGATTTTGATTTGTTCGTTTAGGTAAGGTTGCGTCGAAGTGATACAACAAGAGACAATGCTGGATATAGCAGATAACACCGGTGTTCGGTCGGCGTTATGTATTAAAGTATTGGGCAGAGGCGGCAGTCGCAAGGGCAAGATGCAGAGACCGACGGCGTCTATAGGTGATATTGTCTGCGTTGCGATAAAGAAGTCTTTGCCGAACTGCCAGCTCGACGATAAGAAGGTTCATAAATGCGTAATAGTTCGGACCAAGAGTCCTGTTAAACGGCCGGACGGCAGCTATGTTCGGTTCGACAGCAACGCGGCAGTGATGATAGACGGCGAAGGCAACCCGATAGGTACTCGTATATTCGGAGCAGTTGCCCGTGAGCTTCGCGAAAAGAACTATATGAAAATTATCTCTCTGGCAAGTGAAGTAGTATAAGAAGCTGAAGAATTAAAACTTAAAATTTAAAAGTGCGGATATGGCGTGGCATATAAAAAAAGGTGATACGGTAGAGATTATAGCCGGGGACCACAAAGGGGCTACCGGCAAGGTCCTTCGAGTGATACCCGGCAAGAATAAGGTTGTGATTCAGGGTCATAACGTTGCGAAGAAGCACGTTCGGCCTTCGCGTCGTAATCCGCAGGGCGGCAGGATTAGTGTTGAGCAACCGATTCATGTGAGTAACGTTCTGCCGGTCGGCTCGAAGGGCAACAAGGGAATGAAGGTGAAATATAAAGTCGAGTCGGACGGTACGAAGAAACGTGTCGGCACCGACGGTACTGAAATAGATGTAATTAAAAGAGGCGGCAAGAAATAACAGGTTTGGAATAGTATGGCTCGTTTGAGAGACTTATATAAATCGAAGGTAATCCCCGAACTGAAAGAAGAGTTCGGTTATAAGAATCCGATGTCGATTCCGCGTCTTTCAAAGATAGTGGTTTCGATGGGTGTTGGCAGGGCTCTTCAGGATAAGAAGTACATGGAGTCGGCGAAGCAGGATTTGACAATGATAACCGGTCAGATGCCTTTAGTCTGCAAGGCCAAGAAGAGCGTTTCAAACTTCAAGGTGCGTGAAGGCAACGAGACGGGATTAAAAGTTACTGTGCGCGGAGTTCGGATGTATGAGTTTATGGACAGGCTAATCAGCCTGGCGATACCACGAGTGAGAGACTTTCGCGGTCTGAGCCCGAAGGCGTTCGACGGTCGCGGCAACTACTCGATGGGTCTGAATGAGCAGACGGTTTTTCCGGAGATTGACCCGGCTAAGGCAGAGATACAGCAGGGTATGAATATAACATTTGTGACGACGGCTAAGACTGACGCAGAGGCAAAGAAGCTCTTGTCGAGCTTCGGTATGCCGTTTAGAGATTGAAATAATTAATCGGAGTTTTTGAATGTCAACCAAGGCACTTGAGAATAAGGTCAAAAAGAAACCTAAATTCCGTGTGCGTGGGTATACTCGATGCGAGCTTTGCGGCAGGAGCAAGGCGGTATATCGCAAGTTTAAGATTTGCCGAATTTGCTTCAGGAACCTGGCGAATGAAGGCAAGATACCTGGCGTGAAGAAAGCCAGTTGGTAAATGGTTTGTAGGTTGATTAAGCCGGATTGATTAACCGGGAGTAATGTATATGAGTTTGAGCGACCCGATAGCTGATATGTTGACGAGAATCCGCAACGCGGCAAGGGTGAATAAAGAGCAGGTGAATATCAAAGCATCGAAGCTGTGCGAAGGTGTTGCACAAGTTTTGAAGGAAGAAGGGTATATCACCGACTATGACCGCATCGACGACAACAAGCAGGGTCTGCTTCGAATCATTTTAAAGTATGACAGAGAAGGCGAGTCGGTGATAAAAGAGATAGCTAGAGCGAGCAGACCAGGCAGGCGAGTTTATTCGTCGATGGACAAGCTTCCTCGTGTTCTGGGCGGTATGGGTATTGCGATAATATCGACGAGTAGAGGTGTGATGAGTGACAAAAGATGCCGGCAGGAAAAGGTCGGCGGAGAGATACTGTGTACGGTGAGCTAATAATATGAGTCGTATCGGCAAAAAACCTGTTAGTGTGCCGCAGGGCGTCAAGGTCGAACTGAAGGGTCAGTATGTCAAGGTGACCGGTCCGCAGGGTACGAATGAAATGGATGTTCATCCGTGTATCAAGGTGCAGATGGACGAATCGGCTAAGGCGATAGTGGTTGTGAATGAGAACGAGGAAAGCCGCGAGAACAAACAACTTCATGGTACGATGCGTGCCCTGATTTCGAATATGGTTAAAGGCGTCAGCGAAGGCTTTGCTAGGCGTATGGAAATATACGGGACGGGCTTTAGCGTGAACGAGCAGGGGGGCAAGCTTGTTTTCCAGGTTGGTTTTTGTCACCCGGTCGAACGTAAGATACCTAAGGGTGTTAAAGTTAATATTGAAGTTAAGGCTACGCGTGGTAATGACACGCCGGCGGTATTTACAGTTTCGGGAATAGATAAATGTGAGTTGGGTCAGTTTGTGGCGGAGCTGAGGAAGATACGACCTCCTGAGCCTTATAAGGGCAAGGGTGTGCGGTATGCCGATGAGCATGTCAGGCGTAAAGTCGGTAAGGCTTTTGCGTCTGGCGCGGCGTAATATAGTTGGGATTTGGCTTGTATGAAGATTGATAAGACAAAACAGACACTGCGGCGTAAGCGTCATGTTCGCAAGAAGGTTATCGGGACGGCGGAGCGTCCAAGGCTGTCGGTGTTTCGCTCGAACCGGCATATGTACGCCCAGGTTATAGACGATGTTGCCGGAGTGACACTGGCTTCGGCGAGCACGAAGATTAAGAGTGCTCGTGGGCAGATATCGAACGGCGGCGGAGTCAAGGCTGCGTCGGCGATAGGTGAAGCGATTGCGAAAGAAGCTCTTGGAGTCGGCATCAAGTGTGTCTGCTTTGACAGAGGGCCATATAAATATCACGGTCGGTGTAAAGCATTGGCTGAGGCGGCAAGAAAAGCAGGATTGGTTTTTTGAGTCAGTGACTTTGGAGATATAAATTGGCAGTAGAACCGATGACAATAACAGATCAGCAGGAACAGCCGCTGGAAGATACGGTGGTTAAGATTTACCGCTGTTCCAAGGTCGTCAAGGGTGGTCGGCGGTTTAGTTTTGCGGCGTTGGTAGTCGTCGGCGACAGAGCAGGAACCGTGGGAGTCGGATACGGCAAGGCGAGAGAAGTTCCGCTATCGGTCGAAAAGGCGGTAAAGGATGCGAAGAAATCGCTGCACAGTGTGCCATTGGTAGGTCGTACGATACCTCATCAGGTTACCGGCAAATACAGAGCGACGAAGATTGTGCTGGTACCGGCTAATCCTGGTACGGGTGTAATCGCCGGTTCGAGCGCGCGAGCGGTATTGGAGTATGCGGGTGTTCAGGATGTATTGACGAAAGTTTACGGCAGTACTTCGGCTAAGAATGTAGTCAAGGCGACTATGAATGGTTTGCTGAGGCTTCGTGACAAAGAGATGATAGAATCCGAGCGCGGTGTTGAAGTTGAACCAGTAAAAAGGTGGTGATGTTATAAATGCAGGAGCATGAAATAACCTCAGTAGTTGGCAAGAGCAAGTCTCGCAAGCGTGTTGGCCGAGGTATAGGCAGCGGTGTGGGCAAGA
>JASFHM010000068.1:0-6390 GCA_050123215.1 Phycisphaerales bacterium
CTTTAAAAACCTTTGTGGCCCATTATATCGCTCCTGGTGCCGATTACAAGAATTGCTCTGTGCCGCAGCAAATCGGTGACTTTAACTTTAAATTCTTTGACTTATCACCATCTATCCATTAATAATTGCCCGCCATGGAAGTCATCAATACAGTATTGCCCGTATTTGTGATAATAGCGACAGGTGCACTGCTTCACCGCTTTAACTTTTTCTCTGCCGATTTTGTCAAAGAGGTTAACAAGCTCGTCTTTTGGGTTGGCCTGCCGGCACTGCTCTTTGGTAAAATCGCCTCAGCCGAATATAACTATCGACTTGCCGGAGAAACATTTCTTGTTGTTTTGGCAGGGATGTTCTGCTGTATTGTAGCTGCCTATATCGTGGCGTTACTGTTCCGAATGCCTGCTCCGAAAATCGGCGCCTTTGTCCAGGGTGCATTCCGCGGCAATCTCTACTTCATTGGTTTGGTCCTGATAATTTATAGCTTTGCCGATTGTTTACCCGAGACTTCAGCCCACGCCGAAAACATTACTGTTCTCGTACTTGCCTTTATCATTCCTGTTTATAATATCGTAAGTGTTGTTATACTACTCATAGGCACACAAAAGCTCGACCGTTATGTCTCTCTCAGGCTGACAAAGCAGATAATCGCAAATCCACTTTTCCTGGCTTGTGTTGCCGGTATCATTTATCCGCATATCTTCCCGCCGCTGCCGCTGGCCATTGACCGCTCTCTCAATGCCATCGGCCAGATTTCTCTGCCGCTCGCTCTTATAGGCATCGGTGCTACTCTGGTCCGGAGAAAAATTGCCGGACATTCCCTATACGCCTTTGTTGCTACCGTAATAAAAATTGTCGTCGCGCCGCTGGTTGGTATTGTTGTTGCGAGTTGGCTGAATCTCGGCGAGTATGAAACAAAAATTGCCGTTCTGCTCCTTGCCTGTCCCACCGCTGCCACTTCTTACGTCATGGCCGAACAGCTCGGTGCCGACGAAAGGCTCTCCGCAGCAGTCGTAGTACTCAGCACCGTACTTTCAATATTCTCACTAAGCATCGTTGTCTTGCTGTTCTGATAGGGTTGCCGGATTTTCTGGTTGAACATATCGCCCGTTTGGCCGATATTATTAGGAATAGGTGTTCTTGTTTGTCATTCCCGCAAAAGCGGGAATCCGGATGTTTATAGAAAGCCAAAAGCTCATTTTGTTGGATTTATTTGATTTTTGCTTTTTCTTATGGGCCTGTACGACAGAGATTACACAAGAGAGTCTTTTCAGTCACATTACGGCAGCCATCCACAGATGCGGATGAGGCTGCCCCAGATGACTCCGGTTACAAAAAAGCTCCTCATCATCAATGTGGCCGTATTCTTCGCACAAATCCTCGGCGCCGATACCATTCTCGTAAGTTGGTTTTCTGTATTTCCTATTTCAATTGCTAATTCGTTGCAGGTTTGGCGGCTGATAAGCTATCAGTTTCTCCATGGTGGCTTAGGACACATTCTAATGAACATGATAGGTGTTTATTTCCTCGGCCCGACGCTCGAACGCAACTGGGGCAGTAAGAGATTCCTTTTCTTTTACCTCGGATGCGGTGCGGCAGGAGGACTTTTCTATACTATCTTGGCTAACATAGGTTTCCTGACCGCCGTGCCGATGGTAGGTGCCTCAGGTGCAGTGCTCGGAATGTTAGCTGCCTGTGCAATTCTCTTTCCGAACTTTGTAGTATTCTTTTTCCTTTTTCCCGTCCCGATTAGAGTTGCTGCAATAATATTAATCTTTATTTCCTCTGTGATTCTTATTACACGTGGCGATAACGCAGGTGGTGAAGCAGCGCATCTTGCAGGCATAGCCGCCGGCGCGCTCTACGTTTTTTGGCCGAGGATTGTAAAAACAAGGATTAAATCACGTTCCTCCATCGACTCTTGGCAAAAGAAAAGACAACAGCAGCAGCAAATGCAGGAGCAGGTCGACCGAATCCTCGAAAAAGTCCACAATCAGGGAATACACAGCCTGACAATGAAAGAAAAAAGAACGCTCAAAAAGGCCACAAAAATACACCAGCGGCACTAAATAAATAACCCCGCAATCTCAGCTCTGAGCTATACCGAAGAAACTTGCGGGGCTATGTTTATAAGGTTTCCTTGACCCTGTATTTTATCTCCTACACTAATCCCAGTAAAACTCCTCCTTTTTGCCGAGCAGCTCATTAACTCGTTCTTTTACCTTCTGGTCTTTTGAGGTCTTCCATTTATCGACCTCGGTCTCACTTTCTTTCACCCGCTCTTTGAGCTTCTCGAGTTTCTTCAAAAGCTGCTCATGCTGTAATTGCTTGCGCTTCACTATCAGGTCGAATCGCTTGGCGACTATTTGTTCCAGCTCTTTTGTCAGTGCCTCTTTTTCATCACCTTCTGCCGTGCTGAGTTTCTTTAGTATTTCGTCTCGTTCATCTTTCAGAGCGATGTTTTCTTTCATTACTTGAGCAAGCTCAGGATTCTCCTTGGCCGCCTCGGCAGTCTTACCGTACTTTCTAACACACTGCATCATCTTTCGCATATGTAGCTGAGGGTTCGTTTCGCGTATTGCTTCGAGCTCATTCGCGTCTTCGGGATAGTTTTCGCTAAACCACTCCGTGAACTCCTTATGCTTTTGCCACATCCGGTCACGCCATTGGTAGCCTACACCTTCGCCTCGCCCACGGCTTCGGCCGCTTCTTCCTTCACGCCGCCCACGCCATGACCGGTCGCTACTATGCATCTTTTTCCAGTTTTCTCGCATATACTTGCCGAATTCCTCTGCGAATTTCTCCGGGTCTTCTCGGAGTTCGCCTAACCGCGCTGCCGCTTCCGGGTCTGTTTCTTTGATACGTTCCAGCATGTGGTCGATTGCTTCTTCCGGCGGTCTCCAGTTGCCCGACATTTCCCACTCGTCGCCAAAAGCTGGCTCAGGAGCTGGCTTGGCTTCCTCCGCAATCGCCGTAAAACTTACCGCCGCTGTGGCAAGTAAACTCAGAACCAGAATTTGTTTCCATGACGTTTTCATTATTTATCCTTTCCAAAAGTCGTTGTTGATTTCCAGAAATTCCATTTCGAGCTCTTCGGCACTCAGACCGTTTGTCCCGTCCTCACTCCTCTGCAGCGAAGTTATTTCGTCTTCGATTTCCTGCATTTGAGCCACGAGCAGTGCAAACTCCGCGTCTTTTTCGCTAAAGTCATTGCTGTCCCACACCTCGGCACCGGCGGTTGAAACAACCGCTTCCATTGGGGGTTTACTTGGTTTATTCAGCATGTTTATTGCAATTGAGCCGACTATCAAAACCGCAGCCGCTACCGCTGCGGCTCCGTAACCGACTGTTGTAAATCTCCTGTATCTTCGTTGCTTGAGTCCTCTTTTGATTTGTGCTTTGATATTAGACAGAACCTCAGCGCTCGGCTGCGGTGCCGGTTGCTCACTCAAAAACCGCTCTCCGGCAGCTATATCTTCAGCGGACCTCTCGGCTTGGTCATTATCCATGAACCTGCCGAATAGCTCTTTCAAATTTTCGTCTCTCTTACTCATTACTGCTTTACTCCATGAACTCACGCAGCTTTTGCAGCCCGCGATGAACTTTTGATAAAACTGTGCCTATTGGTGCCTTCTGCATTTCTGCCAGCTCTTTGAAGCTCAGTTGCCCATAGAAACGCAGCATAATCAGTTCTCTCGTTTCATCATCAAGTCTTTCAAGGTTTTGCTGTAGCTCATCTGAGACCTCTTCGCCGGTTTTTTCCCCTTCCACATTAGCAAGCTCGAACTGTTGCACCTTCTCACCGAGGAATTCCTTATCGCGCTGCTTGCTCCGCAGATGATCATAAAATATGTTCGAAGCCACCTTAAACAGCCACGCTTCGAAGCTGCCTCCCTTGAAACCCTTGATTTTCTCGACCAATTTGACAAAGAGCTCGCCTAATAAATCATCGCTGACCGTGCTGTTACCTGTCAGCCGGTAAAAGTAGCCGTAAAGTCGACTCGAATAAATATCCACCAGCCGCGAGAAGCTCTCCGAGTCGCCTCTTTTGCAACCGGCCAAAATGTCAACTAAATCGTCCTGCTGAGCCATTAATACGGTTTCTTTCAATGGTAAAGACGGATTCTCCCTAAGGTTTTATTGCAAAATTCTCAAAATCACCGATTTTTCATGCTAATACCGCTGAATTTGGAAATAATGGTCCGTATAAAAATCACCCCCCGAACTCCTTGGTCGAACCTCTGAACCTCTCGCTCAAGACTACTAAGGAATGTAATCTTCGGGTTCGTCATCCTCTTCGTTGTCGTACTTCCACCTTTCTGTCTCATCCATAGTGTCTATCTCATGCTCCATATACTTGAACAGCTTGTCCTGAAGTGGAGCCATCTTATTGTACCACTTCAGCATTCCCTGATAGCTGCTCACAAGCATATCGAGACGTATCAATTGCCACTTGGCGAGACATTCGGGCTCTTTGACGTTCGAGAACGGGTCGCACTTGAACGTACGCTGACCGTCCGGACCAAATTCGCACAATTCACAGTCCTTACATTGAATCATTTGCCCGGCTCCGTATATCACTTAACCGCAGTAATTTACTTGTAACCCTTTCACCAACTCATTATAATAGCACACCTGTGTTTGACTTGAAAGATATTTTGCGATAATGACAAGGCCCTTTTGGAGATTCAGATGGCAAAACCCAGAAGAAGAAGAAAAGTTGGCAGTAAAAAAAGGCGTGCCCGCTGGAAAGTTCGTAACAAAATAAGTTAGTCGGGTTAGCCCTCAGACCCGCCTGGGGGTGTTGCTTATTGTTTAACCTCGGATTTTATCTAGTTTTTATGTAGGTTCTACTTCAGCCGGCGCGATACGCACAACGCGTTACGCGGTACGAAATATGCAACATTTCAAAATCACCTTTCAGCCTGACTCAAAATGGATTTCAATTCACGAAGGAGCGACTCTCCTCGAAGCCGCACACCAGGCTGCAATCATCTTAAACACCGTCTGCGGAGGCAAAGGCTCATGTCGAAAATGCGCACTTCGCCTCGAACCATCGGGCGAAGAAGTCCTTGCCTGCCAGTACAAGATTGACTCCGACCTGACCGTCACAGTCCCGCAATCTTCTCGTTTCTTCGAGCAGAAGATTCTCGAACACGGCATAGAAACCAAGTCTGAATTTCAGCCTGACGTTTATAAAAATTATCAAGCTGTTGCTGGTCAAAATAAAATACTCGGCCTCGCCGTCGACATCGGCACGACCACTATCGTCGCGAAACTCATTGACCTGACCACAGGCAAATGTCTCGATACACAGACCGACTATAATCCACAGATGCGATACGGAGACGATGTCATCAGCAGGATCGACTATGCTCAGACCCAAACGAAGCTCGCCGAACTACAACTGGTGCTCATCGATTGCCTCAACTCTCTGATTGAAGAGCTCTGCGACGACCCGAATCAAATCTACGAGCTGGCCGCTGTCGGAAACACTACTATGAGTCACATCTTCTTTGGCTTTCCGATAACCCAGCTCGGCCAGGCACCTTATAAGGCTCACACCCTCGATGCCCACCAGATTACCGCAAAAGAACTTGGCATCGCAATTAATCCCGATGCAAAGGTTCGTATTGTCGAAAACATCGCAGGCTTCGTCGGTTCAGACTCGGTCGCCGCTGCGTTGGCTGCCGGCATGGACCTCGTCGAGCAGTTAACGCTTCTGGTCGATATTGGAACGAACGGCGAGCTTGTCCTCGGAACAAAGCAAAAGCTCTATGCCGCAAGCTGTGCCGCGGGGCCCGCCCTTGAAGGTGCGAAAATTGACCAGGGCAGCCGTGCCGTCGATGGTGCAATCGAGGCCGTAGTTATCAATGAAGGTGACGTAGACGTTGATGTAATCGGTGACTCTCCCGCATCTTCGATATGCGGCAGTGGTCTAATCGATGCCGTTGCTGTTATGCTCGAGCTCGGAGTCCTCGACCACACAGGCCGTTTCGTCGAGCCTGCCCGGCTCAAAGACAAGCTTCCGCCTGCTGTTTTACGTCGACTTGTTCAAAAAGATAACCAGCCGGCATTTGTCCTGGCCTATACCGATGATAGTGACAAACCATCTGTCACGCTAACTCAGAAGGATATTCGAGAGCTCCAGCTCGCAAAGGCCGCTATCCGCACCGGCATTTCGCTGTTGCTCGAAAAAGTCAGATTAAATGATAGTGATATCGAACAGGTATTACTCTCCGGTGCTTTTGGCAACTACATCAAAAAAACCAGCGCCCTGCGAATTGGGCTGCTGCCGGATGTTGCCACCGATAAAATTCATTTCGTCGGCAACGCCGCATCCTCCGGTGCACAGACAATTCTCATAAATACCGCTGCTCGAGATTTAGCGGG
>JASFHM010000069.1:0-6300 GCA_050123215.1 Phycisphaerales bacterium
GGTCCTCTTCGCGAGGAACCGGAATCGTAAAACCCAATTTACTTAACCCCGGAACAGCAAGTGCTTGTGAACGATTGCCTTGGTAAAATCCAAAAGGGATACCTGTGCTCATTTGTGTATCTCCAATCAGCCAAGAATTAATAAAGGCAGAATTATCTATTTTGTTTTATATGATAAGATCGTTTTTCCTATTACTATTATCCCCCGAACTCTGTCCAGAAACAAGTAGAATTTCGTGACGTGTTTTGCATATCGCGTATCACGAAATTTAACGACACAACGCGGCCGGGATGGCCGCGGCTAAACAAACCGGAGAAAGTAATAGTCGGGAATTCGAAATCCAAGATTTGAAATTTCAGACAAAAACCCCAACGCCAAACAACCCTCAGGCAGGCCTGAGGGCTAACCGATGTGGATTCCGCATCAAGTGCGGAATGACAATTATGGTTCGTATTTTACGGCGCAGCCGGGGTGTTCGGTGAGTTGTATTTGCTCGAGAGTGACGCCGGTGGGTAGTTGGGGTTGAAGCTTTTCGAAGATATATTTTGCGATGATTTCAGTGGATTGGCCGTTTTTTCGGAAGTAATCGGCCTGGTCTATCGGCTGATTGGTGAGCGGTGAGGTGATACCATCGAGCAATTGTTTCAGCAGGCAGAAGTCCATGACCATGCCATTATCGTCGAGCTTGACAGAACTTACGTCAGCGGAGACGGACCAATTGTGGCTGTGCGGCGGTTCGGTCGAGCCATCGGGCAAGGTGACCTGATGAGAGGCCCAGAAATTAGTTGTGACGGTTATAGTGAACAAATGCCGCCCCTTAGGTTTATTACCGGAAGCGTTGTTATGATGAAGCCTGCTCTTTTAATCGCCGGCGGAGCCGTTCGTAAATTGGTTCGGGAATCAGCTTCGAGACATCGCCACCGAGTCCGGCGACCTCACGAATCATGGTTGAGGTTGTAAAGCCGAACTCTACGCTGGCCATGACAAAGACAGTATCGATGCCGGCCAGGGCGCGGTTTGTCATAGCAAGCTGGAATTCATATTCGACGTCGGTGAGAGACCGCAAGCCTCGCAGGATTACGTCGGCATCTTTTTCTTTGGCAAAGTTTACGGTCAGGCCTTCAAAGCTTTCGACAGATACGCCTGGGATATCAGCCGTGAGCTCGGCAATCATTTCGACTCGCTCCTGCGGGCTGAATAAAAGATTTTTGATTGGGCTTCGACCTACGGCAACTATGAGCTCATCGAAAAGCTTTATGCCTCTTTTAATTACGTCAAGATGGCCGTTGGTAATAGGGTCGAAAGAACCCGGAAAAATAGCCCGTACGAATTTTCTGGTCATATATAATCCCTTCTGTGAGCTATTATATGTAAAGTGAGGGCAGGGTCAATCGCTTTAGGTGGCATCGTTACTTTCGGGGACGAGTGTAACGGGGATATCGAGCCAGAAGGTCGAGCCTTTGTCGAGCTCGCTTTCGAGGCCTACGGCGCCTGCGAGCAGATTGGCAAGTTCTTTGCTGAGGGTCAGACCCAGGCCGGTACCTGCCGAGCGGCGAGTTATCGAGCCGTCGGCCTGGCGGAACTTATCGAAAATTGTCTCCTGGTCTGCCGGTGCGATGCCACAGCCGGTATCGGCCACGGCGATGCGCAGAGTTTTTTCGTCGAGCATCGAGGCCCTAATTTCTATTCTGCCCCGCTCGGGAGTGAATTTGACGGAGTTGCTCATGAAGTTATAGAGTATTTGGCGGACCTTTCCGACGTCGGTGTTTAATGGAGGTATATCTTCAGCGACGGTGAGCTTAACTTTGATTTTCTTGTTTTTCGTCATTACTGAAAACGATGCAACGAGACTATCGCAAAGCTCGCCTACGGATGTCTTTTCAATATGAAGCTGCATTTTTCCCGCTTCGGTTTTGGCCAAATCGAGCAGGTCATTAATCATATTGAGAAGATTTTTGCCGGCGGTGATGATGTTTTCAGCATAGCGTTGGTCTTTTTCTTTGTTAGGGCCGGTGCTCTTTTCACGAAGGATTTCCGCAAAGCCGAGAATCGAATTGAGCGGAGTTCTAAATTCGTGAGAGATATTTGCAAGGAATTCACCTTTTACCTTGTTGGCTTTGAACAGCTCGATGTTTCGTTCGGAAAGCTCAGCAATTTTTTCGTCAAGCTGTACGTTTGCGCCGCGGAGTTTTTGCTGTGCGGCCTGGAGGCCATCGAGCATGTGATTGAACGCTTCGGCAAGTCTTTCGTATTCGTCACGAGTGTTAATCGAACTTCTTATATCGAGATTGCCTTCGGAGACATTGTTTGCGAGGGCGCGCAACTGGCGGATTGGTCTTAGGATGACCCGCTGGGTTATCCAGTAAAAAGCGATAATGGCACCGGCGGCGGCAATCAGGCCTGCAAAAAATATCCATATTCGGTTCAGGAAAATAGTTTTTCCCATTTGATTGGCAGGCTGACGGACAACGGCGGCACCGATTAACTGGTTTTTGCTAAACGGAGCTGAAAGGCCCTGCGGATTGTGACATCGCATACAGCTATCCCTTGCTCTGAACAAGCGCACGTAATCGCTGTAGATGGCATCGTCCTGCTCGGTAAAGGTGAGGGTTTCATCAAGACCCTGCTGGCTGCGAAGCGATTCAACAAGGTCTCTTTGCTGCGGAGTAAGTTTGGCAATGGCTGAGTCGTACTCCTTATCAAAGCGAATCCACACAATGTCGGCGTCATTCGGCTCAATTGGCTCTCCGGTGGGAGCCAAAACAGGCAATGTTGACTGGTCGGATTTAATGGACTGGAAATGATTGGCCAAGAGGGCATCGGAGCGCGCACGACCTGCGTCAAGATAAGATTTTCTGGTCAACTGACTCATCCAGACGTAGGGAATCAGCAGCGCTAAAACAAGTATGAGCGCAACGGCGGCGCCGAAGGCGATTCTGCACTTTCCGGCAAGTGAAAGAGGCGAGAGGTGAAGAAAAACAAGAATTCTGTGCCAGATTTTGTTCAACTGTTTTCGCATTACTCAGCGATTCTCAGGTCTGCTCTTTCTGCTCGGTGTCTACAGCATGCAGGTGCCTCTGTGTTCGCAGGTTTAGTTCATCGAGCTGTTTCTGGTCGACCTGACTTGGTGCACCGGTAAGCAGACACTGGCCTTTCTGTGTTTTTGGAAACGGGATGACGTCCCTGATGTTCTCGGTTCCGGTCAAAAGCATAATCATTCTGTCCAGGCCGAGCGCGATTCCGCCGTGCGGCGGGGTTCCGTACTCCAGCGCCCGCAGGAAGAAGCCGAACCTTTCCTGTGCCTGTGTGTCGGAGATATTGAGCAGCCTGAAGACTTTGCGCGGGATTTCGGGCCGATGGATACGAATGCTTCCCCCGCCAATCTCGGAACCGTTTACGACAATGTCATAGGCCTGCGATTTTACCGAGGCGGGGTCGGTATCGAGCTTTTCCAAATCCTCTTCAATCGGAGCGGTAAAAGGATGATGCAATGAATCATATCGTTTTTCATCCTCGTTCCACTCGAACAGAGGAAAATCCACAATCCAGACGAATTCAAAAGCGGATTCATCATAAAGCTTAAGCTCCCTGGCAAGGCGGCATCGCAGAGGGCCAAGGGCTTTGTTGGCGGTTTTTTCGTCACCGGCAACAAAAAGCAAAAGGTCATTTTCTCCCGCGTTGAATATTTCGACTATTCGGCCGAGCTGTTCGGGCGAGAAGAATTTTGCAATGCTGCTGGTCAGGCTGATTTGTCCGTTTTCTTCTTTTTTGGTCTTGAACCAGGCGAGGCCCTTAGCGCCGTATTCGGCGACAAAGTCGGTTAATGTTTTTTCGATGTCACTGCGAGAGTACTTTCCACCGCCCGGCGCGCAAAGACCTTTGACTACGCCGCCTTTTTCAACGGCCGAGGTAAAGACCTTGAAAGTGGACTCGGAGGCGATATCGGAGATGTCTTTTAACTTCATATCGAATCGTAGGTCCGGCCGGTCGGTGCCGTAATTATCCATCGCATCCTGATAAGACATTCGCCGCATCGGTGCGGTGATATCCACATTGAGAATTTTCTTCCAGATTTTGGCTACAAGGTTCTCGTGCACACCGATGACATCATTAGAATCGACGAAGCTCATCTCGACATCGATTTGGGTGAACTCGGCCTGTCGGTCGGCGCGAGGGTCTTCATCGCGGAAACAGCGGACTATCTGATAGTACTTATCAACACCGCTCATCATCAGAATCTGTTTGAAAAGCTGCGGCGATTGGGGCAGTGCGTAGAAACTGTTTTTCAGCAGTCGGCTCGGCACGAGAAAGTCCCTGGCTCCTTCCGGAGTGCTTTTGGCGAGCATGGGGGTCTCTATATCCCAAAAGCCCAAGGCATCAAAATAGTCGCGGGTGATTTTCGTGACTTGGTATCTAGTGCTGATTCTTTTCTGGGACTCGGGGCGGCGCAGGTCGATGAATCGATTTACAAGGCGTATCTCTTCAGCGGTCTTTTCGGCACTGCCCACTTCGAACGGTGGGGTCTTGGCGATGTTAAGAATTTCGATTTCCTCAACGGCAACCTCGATTTCACCGGTGGGCAGTTTGGGATTTGTCATGCCTTCGCTTCTCGGTTCGACGATGCCGCGAACAGCAATAACCCACTCGTCGCGGAGCGTTCGCGCGAGCTTGTGTGCCTCGGGCCGAGTTTCAGGGTCGAAGACCAGTTGAATCAGACCTGTTCGGTCGCGCAGGTCTATGAAGACAAGATTGCCGTGGTCGCGGTACGAATGGACCCAGCCTGCCAGCGTTACTTTTTTACCGACATTCTCAAGGCGAAGATGTCCGCCTGCATGTGTTCTCTTAAGCATGTAGACTCTCTTCCAAGAAGGAATAATCTTTGAGCATCTGGTCAACAGAACCAGTTTAGGGGGATTAGAATAGCTTAAAGGCAAACCTTAGTCAACAAGGCGATTGCGCAGCAACCGGGCGGTCCAGTCAACAGTCTATTCCGGGCTTTTTTCGTAAAATGGCTTTATTTCTCAGAAGCTTTTCAAACTGCCCCCGGCGTAGCCAATCCGTCGCCGCGGGGTCAGCTTTGAGGCACGCGTCCCGGGAGGCGGTAGAGTCAGCTAACCCAGCCGAGCAAAGCGTTCCAAAAATATCTCCGGCGGTTCTATGCCTGCGGCTGAGGCTGCTCGGTGTGTGATTCGATTTTGTGCCTGCAGAGGGGACACCAGCCGAGAATCTCGACAATAACGCCAATGGCGGAAAGCCCGACCAACACGTAAATAATACGCTCGAGAACAGGCACTTTGCCGAATATGGCAGTTACCAAGTTGAAATTAAATAAACCTACCAGTCCCCAGTTAAGGCCGCCAACTATCAGCAACACAAAACCAACCCAGCATAACGGATGCATTTTCCTGGTCATTTCTTTCGCTCCCTAAAAATCTCTAAAAACTTCTAAAAGAGCTTTTTTTAAAAACTATACTTATATATCGGCAATAGCAGTGATTTTGGTTAAGACCGATTAACGCTGAAACACCGTCAAATCCATTATTTCTCCGATTCATCCGATTCGAACTGCAAAGCGGCTGAATTAATGCAATATCTAAGGCCGGTCGGGGCCGGGCCATCGTCGAAGACATGTCCGAGATGCGCGCCACAGCGGCTGCACCGAACTTCCGTCCGAACCATGCCGAAGTTGTGGTCCGTATGTTTATCGATATTATTCGAATCAACGGTGTCATAGAAGCTCGGCCAGCCTGTTCCTGAATCAAACTTGGTACCTGAATCGAACAGCTCGTTGCCGCAGGCCACACAGAGATATTTACCTTCGCCCTTAAACTTGTAGTACTTGCCGGTAAACGGAGGCTCGGTGCCGCATTGTCTGGTGATTCGATACTGCTCGGGCGTTAAAAGCTCTTTCCACTCTTCGTCGGTTTTGACAACTTTTCGGCTCATTTTATCAGTCTCGACTTGGTCAATTGGCTTACCGGTAGGTGCCTGTTTCTCAGAAGATGTATTCGCTTTTCTGTTATTGCACGAGTATAAACCCATAAGCAAAGAAACACAGGCAAAACACACCGTAAAGCCCGTGAAAATTCTGTCAGACATGGTTTATTCACCTCTAATTATTTTGCGTACTTAACGGTACAGCCGTACTCTTCGGTTTTCGGGACAGATACGGGCTTGCCAGCCAAAAGCTCGGTCAAAGACTTGTCCACATAATTGATTTTTTCCTGTCCTTCGGGGACTTTGCCAAGCGGAGCGTTATCTATAGCCCCTTCATAGACAATGGCGCCCTTCGGGTCGATG
>JASFHM010000070.1:0-6268 GCA_050123215.1 Phycisphaerales bacterium
TAAGAAATCCCTTTCCATGCGTAACATTGAATTATTTCTTCGTATCTGTTTATATAATACCGAATTGTGCATCGCGCAAGTCTTAAATATTAAAAAAGTTAACATTATTTATTTGAAACGGCACTAGTTCTGTAAGAAGTGAACGGTATGTAATTTTACAAACTTATGTCTTCAAAAACATTCATGCAACAGAAGATATTAACAATTTAGAATTTTATCAAATGCTTCATGGCCACCCCGGGACAGATAGCTCATCTTCTCTTGATACAGCGGGTTCTTACCAAACAGACAGCTTCTCTGACGATCTGGAATATTACACACCTAAGGATCCGAATCACCAGACTGGAAATTTCCGTTATGACATCACACTATGGAATACGGAACATGCTGGTGGCCAAGAGGGACATTTTGACTGGATGGGATTCAGTTCGATTGTTGAGCCTAACGATGTCGGTTTCGATTATTTCGAGGATGAGGACGAAACAATGGAACTGGCAATCAGAAACAGGAATCTAAATGGTAACACCTCAATGGATGACGATGAAATAGCCGGTGCCATGATGTGGTACTTGCCGGACCTTGCCCCCGGCCAAAGCACCTCAATAACTTTAGCTTTAATGTATGGCTCGAATACCTGGCCGTTTCCAACTCTTCTGACTAAAATCAATGCCGACCCGAATAATGATTGTGTTCGCCCGTTTATTGGCATGGGCATTGAAGATAATTATTTAACTTATGATATATGTTACGATGCCAATGGTTATCCCCTTGAAGATGTTAATATAATTGACTATCTACCGATTGAAGTCGATTACTATTCATCTGATCCTGGCGGTATATATGACCCCAACTCCCATACAGTAACCTGGAATATAGGCGACCTTTCTGAAACCGACTCTAACTGTATCGAGCTTGTTACAAAGGTCAATTATTATGCAAAACCCGGTGGGAAATTCAGTAACTTTGTACAGATGCAATGCAGCGAAGGTGTCAGTGCAGCAACCGTAACCGACGTAAATGTATGTTATGACGGCTACGGTATGGGTATAATTTATGTAGACAAAGATGCTAACGGATATAACAACGGAAGATCATGGGATGATGCTTATACTGATTTAAGAGATGCTTTTACAGGTGCATCAAGTGAAGATGCAGCAGTAACAGCCATCTGGGTAGCTGAAGGAATTTATAAGCCGGTTTATGATACCAACGACAGTTCATATAAAAACGAATCATTTAATCTCATCGAAGACGTTGGCATATTTGGCCACTTCGGTGGTGTTGGAACTTACGAGACAAGTACAAGCCAGAGGGATTTCTCTGATGCGAACAATACCACAATACTTGAAGGCCAGATAGGTGAAGATTCCGACGATGCCGTAAAGTATATTATAAAAGCAGAAGATATTGATGATGGATTAGTAGATGGCTTTACTATCCAGGGAAGCTATGGTACAAATGCTGCCGGAATATTCCTTGATGGCTCTGATATCTCCGTCTTGAATTGCAAATTCAAAGGTAATGATGATTACGGCATTCACGCAACGGATTATTCTTATCCCGATATTCACAACTGTCTTTTCCTGGATAATACTAAACGTGATATCTACGCGGATACCTCTCAGCCTGATATCAGTTATTGTACGATGGATGGCAATGATATTAGTGATTACGGTGTTTATTTAAACAACGGCTCGACTTCCAATATATCGAATTCGATAATTAAAGACCATACCGGAGATGGAATTTACGGAAGTAATGCAACTGTCTCAATAACCGATAGTGTGATTTCAGATAGCAGTGATAATGGTATTGAAGGTTCCAATTCTTATCTTTTTTTAGAAAAGAGCATTATTGAAATGTGTACCGATAATGGTATTAACCTTAGCTCATATAGTTATCTCGATATCAAACGAAGTGTTGTTAGGAAAAATGGAGAACGTGGAATTTATTTAAGCCAGAATTCCGGGACAAGCATTATCAATAACTGGATTCACAACAACGGAAAAGACCAGATATCAGACAGAGCTTCTGGTCTCTATTTCTATAATCAGGTTGGAATACCTCTTGTCCGTAACAATACAATTTACGCCAATTACACCTATGGAATTGAATCCAGCGAGAACGGCGCGGACCCAAATGTGATTAACTGCATAATCTATGGCAATGACAGTAACGACTTCTACCGTGAAAACGGTACGTTTGATACTGTCAATTACTGCAACCTGGCAAATTTTCATGCCGGTACAGGAAACATCACAGGAGATCCGGGATTTAAGAACATAGCTACTGCCCCCAACGATCTTCACATTGATGAAATATCCCAGTGTAAAGATGCAGGTGACCCAAACGGCAGTTACAATGAATCTGACATTGATGGAGAGAATCGCATTTATTACGGTCGAGTAGATATTGGGGCCGATGAATACTACTTTAGCTTAGCAGACTTTGATGAAGGTGGTTTTGTTAACTTCAGAGACTATGCTATCCTTGCAGCCGCATGGCAGACCGATTCGGGTGATGACAACTACAACGAGGACTGCGACCTTGAAGATAACAACTCTATTGACGTAAATGACCTTGCTCTATTCTGTGAGGACTGGCTGTGGGAAAAGGGCTGGGAAGATGCCTGGATGATGACAATGGGTGGAGGCGGCGGGAGTACCCTCAAGAGCATGGGGGGGAAGTTTAGCCTCTTTAGCCTTAAATCTGCATCTGTTGCAGAAAAAAGTGATATTTTGATGCTATCTGCCGCTGAAAGCCTCAGAACAAGACCTGAAAGATTAGCAGCCAAAAGTCAGAAGTTCTACAATATTACACCACAGTCAGTCGCTGAGTCGAAAGCTGCTAAACCAAAACCGCTAACCGAAAGAGAGCTATACGAACTTCACATGGAATTACTTAAATGGCTGGATGAGATTTGGGAATCCGGCGAACTTGATGAATCTATGACCGAAACTGAGTACCTCGAATTTAGAAAAGCTCTGCTCAACGGAAACTAAAAAATCAGCAATTTACAGACAAGGCCGGGTAACCTCACCCGGCCTTGTTATCCTGCCTGCCCCTGCAAGCCTTCAGCAGGGGTCCAAATCAACGTTCATTTGTGTAAATCCGTGTCTAAAACTTTGTGTCTATTCGTGCTAATTCGTGGTTAGTTAAATCTGTGTCAATCTGCGCAATCAGCGTCTAAAATTCCTTCGTGGAAAATATATCCCGTTATCCTGTCTAAAAACAGTGTTAATCCGTGTCGAAAAAACTTCTCTGCGTTTTCTGCGCAATCAGCGTCTAAAAACAGCCGAAAATAATTATAATTGACACAGAGCTACCAACTCGTGTACAATATCTTCGTATTTCGCGTGCAAACACGCTGATACGAACCTGATGCCCCGGTGGTCGGGGCATTACAGCATTGCAGATGGGCGTAAAACCCGATTTGGCAGGCTGACTTGGACAAAGTCAATCGGCCGATTGGGCAAGCCCGAAAAGCTGTAAAAGACTGGAATAACAATATGTTTGTCAGGAACTTTGCAAAATGTGTTCGCAATTCGCCCCTTCGGGCCTCGCCGCCCGAAATCTCCCAACCACTAAAAGCCTTAGCGGCGCGCAAATTATTGTCCGCACTCTGCTCGAACTCGGAGTCGATACTATATTCGGCTATTCCGGTGCGGCCGTGCTGCCACTTTTCAACGAACTCTACCGCGCTCAATTCGAGAGCGGCTCTGGTATTACCAAAGAACAAATAGTAAATGCAGATGTGTTTCGGAGAGCAAAAATGGCAAAAGAAAAAACCGAGACAAAAGCCGGTGCCCAAATCATAGTCGACACGCTCGTCGAACAGGGCGTCGATAAGATGTTCGGCTATCTGGGCGGTGTGGTCCTGCCCCTTTTCGACAGGCTGTATGACTCACCCATTAAAGTGATTGTCCCCCGCCACGAACAGGGCGGCTGTCACATGGCCGACGCCTACGCCCGCGCCAGCGGAAGAGTCGGTGTTATCATCGCAACCAGCGGCCCCGGCGCGTGCAATCTCACAACCGGTTTAGCCACAGCGATGATGGATTCGATTCCCGTCGTCGCAATAACCGGACAGGTACGAACCGAGCTCATCGGCAATGATGCCTTCCAGGAAGCTGATACTACGGGTATCACTCGGCCGGTCACTAAATACAACTGCATAGTCAAAGACGTTAAAGACCTGGCCCGCACTATACGCGAAGCCTTTCACATCGCTTCGACAGGCAGGCCCGGCCCGGTCCTGATTGACGTCCCGGTCGACATCTCAGTCGCCAAATATAAACCGGACGGTTCGAAAGATATGCAGCTTCCCGGATACAGGCTTAAGTCAAAAGGCCACAGCCGACAGATTGTCGCTGCAGCAAAAGCGATTAACGCCTCCGACAGACCCGTTCTATACGTTGGCGGCGGTATCATAAGTGCCAATGCCGCGGACCAGTTGCGCAGCTTCGCCAAAAAAGCGAACCTGCCCGTCGCAATGACACTGCTCGGACTCGGCTCTTACGACCAGAGCAGACCCGAATCGCTCGACATGCTCGGTATGCACGGCTCAGCCTACGCCAACTATGCCGTCCAGCAGTGCGACTTACTTATTGCCGTCGGTGCTCGTTTTGACGACCGCGTTACCGGCAAGGTTAAAACCTTCGCCCCGCACGCCAGGATTATTCACGTTGATATCGACCCGTCGAGCATCTCGAAGAACGTCCACGTCGACATCCCCGTCGTCGGCGATGCCAAAGACATCTTAAAAGAGCTCGCCAAACACGCTGAATTCAAAGAGCGAAAGGAATGGTTTGAAAAAATCGCCCGGTGGAAGAAAAGGCACACATTCAAATACGACAAAACCTCCACCACCATCAAGCCCCAGTACGTCATCGAAGAGCTTTACACCCAAACCAAAGGCCAGGCCATCATCACCACCGGTGTCGGCCAAAACCAAATGTGGGCGGCTCAGTTCTATAAGTTCAGCAGGCCGAGGCAGTTTCTCAGTAGTGGCGGGCTGGGGACGATGGGTTATGGTTTGCCGGCGGCGGTTGGGGCGCAGGTGGCTCGGCCGGATGATATTGTTATCGATATCGACGGCGACCATAGCTTTAATATGACAATGACCGAGATATCGACGGCCGTTGAGAATAAACTGCCCATTAAGGTCTGTATCCTGAATAACGGCTATATGGGTATGGTGCGGCAGTGGCAGGAGCTGTTCTACCACAAGCGGTATTCGTGCAGCTATCTGCAGAACCCGCACTACGAAGAGGTTGCCAAGGCGCTCGGTGCAGCGGGTATCACCGTCGAGAAAAAGGCTGACGTTCCCAAGGCCATAAAGCAGATGCTAGCCGAGAGGAAACCCTGCGTGGTCGATTTTCACGTCGAGCCGGAAGAGAACGTCTGGCCGATGGTGCCGGCCGGGGCCAGTCTTGATGAAATGGATGGCCTGGATATACTGGAAAGCATGGCGTAGCTCTCAATGACGTACTGGATGCTTGATACTGGATGAATCGCAATACGTGATACGAGATACGAGGTACGAACAATGAAACATATAATAAGTGCGTTGGTTGAAAATAAGCCGGGCGTTCTTGCCCACGTTGCGGGGATGTTCGCGGCAAGAGCATTTAATATCGATTCGCTTGTGGTCGGTAGAACAGAAGACCCCGCCATTAGCCGTATGACCATTGTCGTTATCGGTGATGATAAGGTCGTCGAGCAGGTGCGCAAACAGCTTGCAAAAATAGTCCCGGTCGTTAAGGTCCAGGACTTTGTCGGCCAGCCGGTCGTTGCGCGCGATTTGATGCTGATAACTGTTTCGGTGCCGCCGGAAAAACGGCCGGAGATTCTCTCTATGATTGAGATGTTCCGCGGCAAGGTCGTTGACATCGGCCAGAAGTTCGTAATGGTCGAAATCTCCGGCCCGGAAGCCAAGATTGAGGCGTTCATTAATATATGTCGGCCTTACGGTATAAAGAACGTTGCGCGGACCGGTACAATCGCAATGCCAAGACAGGCAAAAACGGAAGTTTAGTTAATCGCTGATTACGCTGATTAAATGGATTAAAGTAACCACGAATGAACACGAATGAACACAAGATTAGCCCTGCCACCCGTGGGCAGGGCTTTTTTATTTATATCGTGAATCTAGAACTCATTTCAAAACTGCCTTAATGTAATCAGGATACATGCGACATGAAAGAACGCTTGATAAACCGTAATCTTTCGTTCCCAACGGATGACCAGTCGGCGGAAATTTTGCAGC
>JASFHM010000071.1:0-6196 GCA_050123215.1 Phycisphaerales bacterium
CCGAACGGACTGGGCCACAAAGAGGCTGATTTGTAAATGCATATTCGAATCGCACTCCCTCAATAGCCATGCTGTCGAGGTTTGGAGTAATATCCAGAGCTTGGCCATAACAGCCCAAGGTATCCCTCCGCTGTTGGTCACTTAAGATAAAGATAATATTTGGTTTCGATACCATCTCGTACGCTATTGCGCTTTTTTATCACTTGAGCTACAGCCAGCCTGTAACCTTAGCCAACAACCCGACATAATTCACAAAATTCGGCCAAGAAACATCGCTTGGAACACCATGGTCACAGCCGGGTATATATCCACCATCTTCAATTACCGGCTTGATGCGCTCGATTTCTTTTTCAATTTTTGTCCCACCAGCCGCGATACACCTTTTGTCCACACCACCTCGATAGGCCATGTCTTTGCCGAATTTTTTTCGAAACTCGTTGATGTCGTTTCCGGCTGCCACTTCTATCGGGTCACAGCAGTTTATTCCTGATTCAATCCAGAGAGGAATCAACTCACCAATATAACCATCGGAGTCAACCGCATATATAGGTACGCCGGCATCGGAGATTATTCGGCCCCATTTCTTCCAGCAAAGCATTAAAAACCTGCGGCATGAATCCGGTGAAATCATCGAAAAACCTTTATAGGCCATGTCTTCAGAGATGTGTATAGCATCCGGAATAAAGTATTCGAAGGTTCTTTTCATCAAAGCCGAAATATACTCGCTCCAGAATTCTATCATTTCCTCAACAAAGCCCGGATTATCATGCAGCATCATACAAAGGTTCTCAAAGCCAAGCCATTCTCTTAGCTGCCAGAACGGACCGGAGAAATGTAACTGTATCGGATAGTCACGGTCTTTTAGTTGTTCCGCTCGCTCTTTTGCGTTTTCAGGTAGTCTCGACGGTTCATCGGGATTGTAGCGTTTTTTCATATCAGCCCAGTCCTCGGGGGATTCGACGGGGCACTTAATCCATCGCCTGGTGACAAAGTCTATCGCATCGCGAAGATACCTTAAATCGTATTCGTTGCTTATCTCACAGACGTTACCTTTCCAGTCCTGAACGATCTGAGAACGAGGTCCTTTTTCTATGACTTTTTCTTCGAAGTGCGGCTTCATACGCTCATCGGTATAGAAGCCCGGCCCACGAACCGGCCAAGGTTCCTTTCCGCCTGCCTGGCGATAGGCGTATTCAATAATGGCATCTTTCGTTTTGTCCTTCGGCAGACCTTCACTATACCAGCGAGCCCAGGTGGATTCGCGGCCTTGGCCGGGGTCAAAATAAATCTTGTCGGTTTTCCCAAATAACAATGTGTTTAGCCACCGCTGCCGGTTGCCCATCAACTTCTCCTTTTCAAATTATTCATAATTTCTAAATCTCGCTAACATTAAAAATACAAATGGCAAGCTACACACCTACCTTCGCAAATTTCAGTCAGGGGCGGACTTGTTTTCGAACACGGCTCGAACTTTTTCGGACAACGCGGATGAAAACTACAACCGCTCGGCAGATTGGCAAGGTCCGGTGGTTCCCCGCCAAGGTCAGAGGTAAGCTTTTTGTCGGGATCGGGGTGAGGAACCGCTGCGAGCAGAGCCTTTGTATAAGGGTGCTTTGGGTCCTCGAATATGGCCTCGGTCTTGCCGAGCTCGACAATCCTGCCGGCATACATTACCGCCACGTTATCACTGATATGCCTGACAAC
The DNA here is from genome assembly GCA_050123215.1 of Phycisphaerales bacterium. Classification (GTDB taxonomy): domain Bacteria; phylum Planctomycetota; class Phycisphaerae; order Sedimentisphaerales; family Anaerobacaceae; genus CAYMOE01. The sequence continues at coordinate 1,705 of JASFHM010000071.1, forward strand.
ACTCAGGTCGTGAGCCACAAATATATATGTCAATCCGAATTCATCCTGAAGGTCTTCCAGAAGATTTATTATCTGGGCTTGTACTGAGACATCCAGCGCCGAAACCGCTTCATCGCAAACTACAAGGGACGGCCTCATTATTAGTGCCCTGGCAATGCCGATGCGCTGTCTTTGTCCACCGCTAAAAGCATGAGGAAATCGCTTTGCGTGTTCGCTTTGTAATCCTACCTTTTTGAGCATCTCGGCTATTCTATCTTCCAGTTCGGACGCTCGAGCCATTTTATGAATCACAAGAGATTCACCCACGATACTACCAACCGTCATGCGGGGATTCAGAGATGAAAACGGGTCCTGGAAAATCATCTGCATTTTCTGTCTAAGAGACCTTAGTTGTTTGGAACCAACTTTTGCAAGGTCTATATATTTCCCGTTGCCCTTGAAGAGGATCTCACCACTTGTTGGTTTGAGCGCTCTTAGTATTGTTCTACAAGTAGTTGTTTTGCCACAACCGCTCTCGCCGACAAGTCCGAGAGTCATACCAGCCGTAAGCTCAAAACTCACTTGGTCAACTGCCTTAACCTCTGATTCGAGACGTCTTATCAGACCTTTAGTGTAAATGGGAAAGTGCTTACATAGGTTTTTAACTTTCAGTATTTTACTGTCGGCGTTCACGTTCGTTTAATTTCCTCAGCTTTAACACAGGCAACTTCGTGTTGTGGTGTTAGTTCACGCAATTCAGGAGGTCGGCCGCGGTCACATTTTCCGGATTCAGCATACGAACAGCGAGGATGAAAAGGACAGCCGGCAGGTACTTCGTATAACGAAGGGACTGAACCTTCTATATATTTGAGCCGTTGCTTGCGATGGCTCAGACTCGGAAGTGATTGCAGCAGAGCCATAGTATATGGATGCAATGGCGATTTTATCAATTCATGAATCGGTCCGTGTTCGACGATTCTGCCAAGGTACATAATCGCTACTTCCTGAGCTATCTGGGCCACCACTCCAATATCATGCGTTATAAGCAAAACAGAAAGTCCCATCTGCTGCTGTAGTTTCTTAATCAGATTCAATATCTGAGCCTGTATAGTCACATCGAGCGCGGTTGTAGGCTCATCTGCAATGAGTAATTGCGGCTCACTTGCCAGAGCCATCGCGATTACAGCTCTTTGCCGCATGCCTCCGCTGATTTCATGTGGGTATTGCTGAAAGATTCTCTCAGGGCCTGGTATGCCGACTTTTTTCAGCATCTCCAAAGCTTTTTGTTTGGTTTGTTCTTTATCTGTTTCTTTATGCAGCAGTATGGTCTCGCAAATCTGGCTGCCGATGGTATGGACCGGACTTAACGCACTCATCGGCTCCTGGAAAATCATCCCAATCAGACCGCCCCTTAGTGTATATAGCTGTTCAGACTTTTCATTCAGCGCGGTAACATCAATGGTTTTAGAATCAGCACCGAAGAATTCGATTCGACCGCCCGCTATTCGTCCCGGTTTCTGGATTAGCCTCAACAGTGAGTATGCAGTAACGCTTTTTCCACAACCGCTTTCTCCGACCAAGGCCAGCGTGGAGTTACGCTTTATGTCGAACGTCACGCCGTCAACGGCAGGCAGGTCTTGGCCATCAACACGGAAATAGGTCCGCAAGTCATTTACTCTTAATATGTATTCCGGTTTTTCTTGCATTTTTCTACTGTGAATAAGGGTCGGCAGCGTCACGCAAACCGTCACCGAGGAAATTAAAACAAAGCACCGTAACGATTATGAATACGACCGGCATCAACAGCCACGGATAGTTGGCTACAGTGGTCATATTCATACAATCCTGCAACATAACTCCCCAGCTAACCACAGGCGGCCTCAATCCGACTCCGAGAAAGCTTAGCGTGGTCTCTCCCAATATCATCCAGGGTATGGTCAGTGTGATAGATACAATAATATGACTGGTAAACCCCGGCAGCAGGTGCCGGAAAATAATTCTTTTATGACTCGCTCCAAGCAGATATGCAGCCACGGCATAATCTTCTTCACGCAGTGCCAGCAGCTTGCCCCGCACAACTCGTGCCAGCCGAGTCCATCCCAAAAGACTCAGTACCGCTGTGATAGCAAAGTAGATTTTAAGCGGCGACCAGTCATCCGGCAGGATAGCTCCCATCGCAAGCCACAGAGGCAACTTAGGTACCGAGTTTATGACTTCGATTGACCTTTGGATGAAAGTATCGGTAGAACCACCGACATAGCCTGAGATTCCTCCTATGGAAAGCCCCAGAGTAAAGGTCAGGATGATAGCTGCAATTCCGACAGATAATGATATTCGAGCACCGTAAATAATTCTTGAAAATATGTCCCTGCCGTATTTGTCGGCACCAAGCAAATAGAATGTCGGCTGACTTATTTGGGTGTTATTTGAAGCGGTATTTTCATTAATCTGCCCGGCGTTCTCAATTCCAACAAGGTGACGGTCCCAGGATAATATTCGCCATAGCTTGTATGGTTCACCCTTAGTAAAGAAACGCAGACTGATTGTGTTTGGTTCTTCGGTATATGTTTTCCTGAATGTAACAGGGTCGGTGCACCGCCGCATTTGATTTACGTAAAAGCCTTTTGAAAAACTGAACCTCGGCACCTGCGGCGGACAGTAAGCATAATCCAGGTTTTTATATTGCGGACTGTAAGTTGCGAAGAACTCCGCGAATATAGCTAATAGATACATCACCTGAAGCAGAAAAAAGGCACCAACCGCAGGACGATGGCGGTTGAATCGCTTCCGCATTAACTGTCGGGGCGACTGCGTTTCTATAGAGTTCTGATTTTTTCTTTCTTCTTTTGTCATATCAACGAGTTCCCGCCTTGAATCTGATTCGCGGGTCCAGCCAAAGCAACAGTATATCGCTGACTAAAGTTCCTAAAACACCAAGAAGGCTCAGCACCATCAGCATAGAGCCAGCCAGGTACATATCTTCCATCATCAAGGCCTCGAGCATAAGAGGCCCGACCGTCGGTAATGACAATACAACAGCCACTATAGCCCCACCGGAAATAAGCTGAGGGAACAACGCTCCGATTCCGGAAATGAAGGGATTCAGAGCCAGACGAACGGGATATTTGAACAAAAGTTTGATTGGCCTTACGCCTTTGGCCATAGCGGTTGTTACATAAGGCTTTTTCAGCTCATCGAGCAGATTGCCTCGCATTATTCGAATCATCCCGGCGGTTCCGCTGACCCCTAGAACCACAATGGGTAGCCATATATGCTTGAGCAAATCTACAAACTTGGCCCAGCTCCACTGAGGTTGAGCCCCATACTGAGTGCTGAACAGCCCCGATACGGTTACCCCGAAAATAGTTTTGGCAAAGTACATCAATACCAGCGCTAATAAAAATGATGGGATGCACATGCCGATAAAACCAAGAAAAGTGAAAATGTAATCGCCAATCGAATATTGTTTGACAGCCGAGTATATTCCAATCGGCACAGACAAGGCCCAAGTGAAAAGAATCGAGCCGAAAGAAATTAATATGGTTAGGACGATTCTGTCTCCTACCTTGCTGTTGACAGGTTGAGCATCGTTCATACTTCGACCCAGGTTGCCCTGAAGTAGTCCGGTGTCTTTCTCGTCGAAATTCTTAAACCAGTACAGGCCGGTCCATCGTGCGTATCGCACATGGATGGGTTCATCAAGCCAGAACATTTCTTTTAAATCTCTTATTTCCTGCGCGTCCGCCCCGCTGCCCTGCTGCTCAAGCATCATAATTCTCGAAGACAGGTAATCTCCCGGCGGAGCCTGTATGACTATGAAGACGACTATAGAAACAACAAACAGTGTTGGAATCATTATTAGCAGCCGACGTGCTATATAAGGCTGCTTCATTGCAGAAATTATAATTAATATCGCAATAGCAATCAGGATAATATACTTAATGGCTGATGCGATCTTTGTTCCGAATGACGAGCGAACTTCAATTTCATCTTCTTCGGTCAAGCCGGTAAACTGCGGGGGCATTTTTACATTTATTATCGAATCGGTAATATCTGCAAGAACACTTTCAGTATGCTCTGATTGTTCAAAAAAGTACGTTTCTATACCCGTGTTACCGGGACTTTTGAACTCCCAACAGGATACCGCGGTCTTCGGAACGTTCTTCAAACCGTTTTTTACAATGACTAACGCAGGTGGAGGAGTTGATATGTTTATGGTCCACAGGTTTCTGGCGTTTATTTTCAGAACCTGATCGAAAATTTTCTTCTGGTCCGCCGGGTCGGAATATTCACAGGCCTGCTCGTAAAGCTCCATTACCTTACGACAGTCACTATGAAGCGGAGGCTCTATACAGCCGGGAGATTCAGATTCAGGACTGCCGAATAGTCCTCCTTTTTGATACCACCTCGCGTATCCAATTGCAAAATTGCAGGCACTGGTTCGCGGAACAAAATAGCGAGGTGAAACAATAGGCAAAAATTCACTGTTACCAAGCCAGACATTGAAGTCATG